>JARYME010000180.1 GCA_029907315.1 Armatimonadota bacterium
GTTCTACATTGACGACGGCTCAGATCGGCCTGTGAAAGTTTTCGCGCCAGGGGCATATGCCGCTCCGGGAGACTACATAATCGCCAAAGGGACACTCAAGCAGACTATTTGGCCCGATGAGAACCCACCAGTTAACTTGCGCACACTGTCCTGTTGGTCCGAGGACGTGCAGCTGGTGTTTCCCTAACTGAGGCTGACCTTCTTTTGTCATCCCCGCCGGCGAAACGGGAGCCAATCGGCTCCCGTTTTTCTATGCGTGCCTTAGAACCACTGCAGGTATCTCCTGTTGATAGTTGAAGTAATAACTGCCTGCAGGTCGGACCGTGTAAGTCTCGATTGTGCGGGTTTGAAAAACTCATCTGTCAGGAGCCTTGCGATGCCTCAAATTCACCAACGGATTCAGCACAATTCAGGGATTCCCCTCGGCGGAATTGGGACCGGATCTGTCGAGATCAGACCTGACGGTCTTTTTCACGAGTGGCACGTGTTTAATGTAGGCCAGTGGAACCCTAATCTGCCATGTGATTTTGCTGAACCCATGCATCCTGAGGACCTAGTTTTTATGGTGCGGACTAAGGATTCCTCCGGACGGGTGCTGGCACGATACTTGGCGCTCCGAGAACAGTTACACGACCTTTATTGTCTGGCATGGTTGAGGTCGATTTCGGCGATAAACTATGATGGTAGCTTTCCTGTTGCCGTGCTCGATTATGAAGACGCCGAATTGCCTGTCAAAATACAGGCTGAGCTTTTCTCTGTGTTCATTCCGCTTGACTCGCGTGCCTCCGGAACCCCGGGGTTTTATTTGCGGTTTAGTGTCCGCAATCTCACGGATGCGCCCGTGGAAGTTTCAATACTTGGGGTCATGAAAAACCCAGTTGGATGGGATCAGGAGAACCGCTTAACTAGAAACAAGCTCATTGAGACTTCGGGCACCAAAATCATATATATGGGGGCGGACAACCTCGAGCCAGGAAGATTCTCGACTGGAGATATGGCTTTCGCATGTACAGGGGGCGAGATCACTCACATAACCGGCAGTTTTCGATTGGAACACCGTGCGCTTGCGTTTCATCGCTCGAGATACGGGCTGAAGGTGACGACCTTCATGCACCAGTTTCACGATGATGGCGTACTTCCAAATCTGAATGCAGAAACTGCGCCCTTACCCAAAGCAGACTTCGACGCTTCGAAGCTAACAGCATCAGAACGCGAGAGAATGCTTGGTGAACTGTTGCAGTGTCCGGCTTTGTACGACAAATATCATCGCATTGCGTTGATAGATCCGGAACTCGTCGAGTCGCCGGAGTTTCTCAACGAATTGGTAGACAACCTCGCAGAAATGCACGAGCGAGGCGGTGAGTGGGGCTGGGGTGCGCTGTGTTCGCGCATTACCTTGGCACCGCACGCTGAAAATGAAGCCCTCTTTGTGGTCGCTTGGTACTTCCCCAATCACATCAGCCCAACGGGTGCCAATATCGGTCATATGTACGAGCATTGGTTCAATAGCTCATTGGAGGTTGCACAGTTTTTGCTCGGCAACTACGGTGAACTGCGAGATGCCGTTTTTACTTTTGCAGACTCGATCAGATATAGCAGTCTTCCTGACGAGGCAAAAGATGCGGTGACAAGCCAGTTGACAACCCTTGTCAAGTGCACGTGGTGGACAAGAGATGGTAACTTCGGTGTCTGGGAGGGTTACGGCTGCTGCGGGTTCCATACAACGGACATCACGTATCAGGGCTCATTTCCTATCATCTCCCTATTCTCGGACTTGCAAAAGGCCCAAATGATTCACGGCGCCAAGTTCCAGCGGGAAGACGGTCGCGTACACCATTTCTTCACGCCTGACTTCTCCTCGGTCGATGACGGTTTCGATCGCGTCGACATGAATCCTCAATTCGTTATGCTTGCTGCCCGCGATTATCTTTGGACTGGTGACAAAGAATACCTACAAGGTTTGTGGCCCCACATAATCCGTGCTATGGAGAACATTGCGAATCTAGACAGCGATGGCGACGGCTTGCCGGACACGGATACCAGACGCAATACCTACGATTGCTGGGACTTTACAGGGTGTCCGTCTTACATCGCAAGTCTGTGGTTGGGGGCGCTGAAGGTAGCAGTTCGACTTGCCCAGGAGATGAACGATTCCGGACGCGCTCAGCTTTGGAAGTCGCTTTACGAGAAAGGTGTCGCCGCGTTTGAGGAGAAGCTTTGGAACGGCGAATACTATGTGCTCTGGCGGGATAGGGGTGAAGTTGACGAGTGCTGTATGTCGGACCAAATGTCGGGTGAGTGGTTTGCTTCCACATGCGGGTGGGGACCTATTCTCCGTCCGGCTCGGATTAGGAAAGC
>JARYME010000181.1 GCA_029907315.1 Armatimonadota bacterium
CGGTACTTAGTTTCAATCCCACCTTGGTTCGATTAGAGGTATTAC
Organism: Armatimonadota bacterium; assembly: GCA_029907315.1. Taxonomy (GTDB): domain Bacteria; phylum Armatimonadota; class UBA5829; order UBA5829; family UBA5829; genus CALJES01. Next base: position 46 of record JARYME010000181.1, read on the forward strand.
TATACAAGGCAACGGAGGTGTAGCGGTATTGTTTCAATCCCACCTGTGAATCGGCATGCAATAATGACCCATCTGGGGGCATAATCGGCGTCGAAAACTGACCCACCTCAGCAAAGACTCCAATCTCCGTAGTATGACCTACGGAGAGGAGTATTCCGGAAGGAGATGCTGATTGTGGAAACGATACGAAAGATCCGATGTGCTTACCAGCGGGATGGAAAATCGATCCGGCAGATTGCTCGGGATTTGCGCTTGTCTCGCAACACGGTAAAGAAGGTGCTTCGCGGGGAGGCGACGGAGTTCACCTATTCCCGCGCGAGCCAGCCTCTGCCGAAGCTTGGTCCGCATGAGGACTCCTTGCTTTCGCACCTTACCTCGGATGTCGCAAAACCCCGTCGGGAGCGGCGGACGGCGATGGCTCTTTTCGAGCAGTTGCAGCGAGAGGGCTATGAGGGCGGCTATGACAGCGTCCGCCGCTACGTAAAGAGGTGGCGGGACCGCACATCCTCGGCTGCGGTGGTGGCCTACATCCCCCAGTCTTTCGATCCTGGGGAGGCATATCAGTTCGACTGGAGCCATGAGCTGGTCGAGCTGGGTGGTGAGCTCGTCAAGGTCAAGGTGGCGCACTTTCGCCTGTGCTACAGCCGGATGCCTTTTTGTGTGGCGTATCATCGCGAGTCCCTGGAGATGGTGCTCGACGCCCATATCCGTGCTTTCGAGTTCTTTGGAGGCAGTTGCCGCCGCGGTATCTACGACAACCTCAAGACCGTGGTTACGAAAGTCCTACTTGGCAAGGATCGCGTGTTCAACTCCCGCTTCTGCCAGCTTGCCTCCCACTATCTTGTTGAACCAGTCGCCTGTACGCCGGCTGCGGGTTGGGAAAAGGGCCAGGTGGAAAACCAGGTAAGCTTCATGCGGGGACGAGTCTTTGTGCCTCGTGTAAAGTGCGCCGACCTTGCCGAGTTGAACCAGTATCTCGCCGACAGGTGCCGCACTCTGGCTGCTGGTCATCGCCATCCCGAGATGAAGGAGCGCACTGTCGCCGAGGTCTTCGCAGAGGAACAGTCCCGACTGGTTCTAGTCGGCACGGTCTTTGATGGCTTCAAAGAGACTCCAGTGCGTGTATCGAGCACGTCGCTGGTAAGCTACGACAGCAATCGCTACAGCGTCGATTCTGGAGCAGTAGGTCGGACGGTGATGCTGCGGGCGTATGCGGACCGGATTAAGGTAGTGGACGACGGGGTGGTTATAGCGGAGCACCCGCGCCTATTCAGCCGTCACGAGGTGCGCTACGATCCGTGGCATTATGTATCTGTTCTGGAGCGCAAACCAGGAGCTTTGAGGAACGGAGCGCCGTTTAGGGACTGGGAACTGCCGGAGCCTCTTGCAGGGATGCGTGAGGCTCTCGGCACAAAGTCTGATGGCAATAGGCAGTTCGTCGGTATTCTCGGAACGATAGGCGCCTATGGGCTGGAGGCTGTTGCCTCTGCCTGTGCCGAGGCGCTTGCAGCGAAGACCCCAAGCCGGGACGTTGTCCTGAACATCCTCTCGCGGTCTCAAGACGATCCCGACGCACCACTCTTCTCGCCCGCCGAACATTTGCCGGTGCTTATCTCCGAGCCTGTTGCTGACTGCGGCAGATATGATGTTCTGCTTTCAGGAGGCGAAAGAAATGCTTAGGGACAAGCTGATGGATGCGATGAATGAGCTTCACCTGCATGGCATGCGCTCTGTCCTCGACGAGATCCTGTCGGCGGGCATAAAGCAGCGCCATACACCCGAGAAGCTGCTCCTGGACCTTCTTGAGGCGGAGCTTGCCGAACGCACCGCCCGCAGCATAAAGTATCGCCTTGGCATAGCTAGGTTTCCGGTGGACAAAGATCTCGACAGCTTCGAGTTCAGCTCATCGCCTGTGAACGAGGCGCAGGTGCGCTCGCTGTATGCGGGCAGCTTCCTTTCGAGCCGCAGCAACGTCCTGCTTGTCGGCGGCACAGGAACCGGCAAGACCCATCTGGCTATCGCTATCGCCAGGCACCTCATAAAGCAGGGACAGCGGGGCCGATACTTCAACGTCGTCGATCTCGTAAACCAGCTTG
>JARYME010000182.1 GCA_029907315.1 Armatimonadota bacterium
GTATAACTACTACTATCCCAATCCGACCACGCCTCAGCAGAAGGCACTCAATATGCAGATAGCTATATCGCCGTAGGCCGACTGCGGCGAGCATGGATCGGATGGATCGGGAGGTGGTGCATAAGAATCGGTAGAGGGATCAGTTGCTTCATTCGTACGTCATACTGTTCGACGCAGTAGGTGAATTCGAAAAGCTGAAGAAGTGAAGAAAAGAAGTGAAGAACAGGAAAAGTTAATAGGGTTGAGTCGGTATTTCGTAGGAGGTAAACGGAGATGGCTGCTAGAAAGAAGAGCGGCTTCACACTAATCGAACTCTTGGTAGTCATAGCGATCATCGCGATCCTGGCTGCCATACTCTTCCCTGTATTCGCAAGAGCAAGGGAAGCGGCGCGCAAGTCGACTTGCCAGTCGAACTTGAAGGAGTGCGCCATAGCACTGCAAACTTATTGGAACGATTATGATGCAACCCTGCCGTGCTCGGTTCCGGCTGGAAGCACGGTTGGAACCGGAACTTCGCCGGGCAATGACACGGGATTCGCTTTGTTCTCCGCGGGCGTAGGCGTTTTGCCGCCAGGCACCAGCGGTGACACCAAGCCGGTTCCTGTCACTTGGTGCCAGATGCTCTACGGCGCGATGAAGTCGAAGGACATCATGTTCTGCCCGTCGGATTCTGCAGACCGCTCACCTTCGCCGAGCCAGGCATACGACCTGAACTACACTCGCGTGTCTTACTGGTGGAAGATGGCAATCGACGTTGCCTGGCGTCACGGTGCTCTGAAGTGCCAGAAAGAGAGTGACTTCGGTTACAACGCAGATCAGATCGTGTTTTATGAGCGTGCTGGCTTCCACTCTGGTGCAGCGAGCGGTTTGAAGAACGGAGTCCAGATCAACGTGGCTTTCCTCGATTCTCACGTTAAGTCTGTAAGCGTCGTCAACAGTACGCAGCCTACAAACAGCACGACCTATGTGAACGACCCAACGGCAAACGGCGAGCCCAACTACTTCAATTTCGACAATGAGCAACCCAAGGGCTCGAACAACCCGCCCCCGGCCGACACGGCAGTCGTTCCGAACAAGACTGCTGCTCCGTACACATATCTTGACCCGCGGCGCTACAGCGACATGCTGCCGTAAGGTCTGGTGCGGCGCGTGAGGATCGATGTACTTCGCGACACATCCTCACGATAGAAACTCGTAATTACAGCGGGCTCCCAATGGGAGCCCGCTGTTTGTCTTTTACAACTCGTAAGGAGCATAAACATATGGGCAACGAGTATGACGTGGCGGTAGTTGGAGGAGGATTAGCCGGTTGGGCAGCAGCTGTTTCAGCCGCTCGCAAGGGAGCAAAAACTTTTCTAATCGAGCAATTCGGCTTCCTGGGCGGAATGGCAACAGCAGGTCTGGTCAACCCGTTCATGGACCACTGTACTTCGACAGGAACCAAGCTTGTAGCAGGTCTCTTCGACGAGCTCCAGGCTCGATTGGCGCAATTTGATGCGATCATTGGACGATCGTTTGATCCAGAAATGATGAAAATTGTTCTGGAAGAATCGGCCCTGGAAGCTGGAGTTGAGCTGCGATTTCACACATTTTTCGCTGGGGCGGTCTCTAACGGCAGCACATTCCGGCTCAGACTGCTATCCAAAGGTGGCGAAGAGGAAGTTGTGTGCAAACGAGTAATCGACTGTAGCGGAGATGGAGATGCCGCCATTTCACTTGGAGCTGAGTTCCAAATGGGCGATGCGGAGGGTCTGCCGCAGGCAATGACACTGATGTTCGACGTCGGCGGCGTTGATCTGCTGAAAGCTCTCGAATACGTCCGCGACC
>JARYME010000183.1 GCA_029907315.1 Armatimonadota bacterium
TGGTCTTCCTCCAACACGAGTTAGCCTCCTTAGGACTGAAGCCGACTCCCATTGAGGTAGCGCCCTCTCGATTCAATTTGCTGTGCACAGTAGGTTCGGGCCGACCACGGATATGTCTGAATGCACACTCAGATACTGTGCCTGCAAACGGCAGGTCCGTACCCAGCGCACGAATAGACGGTGACCTGCTGTTTGGTCTTGGCTCCTGCGATACAAAAGCGTCGGTTGCAGCGATGATTACTGCCGCACTAGATCTCGCTGCACGCCCTAACTTAACTGGCACAGTCGACTTGCTGATTTCGGTCGACGAAGAAGGTGACGGAATTGGCGTGCGCTCAGCAATAAAACAAGGATATAAATGCGATTACGCAATTGTCGGCGAACCGACCAGTCTGAACTTGATTCGAGTACACTGCGGATTGCTGTTTCTAAAACTTACAACGCGCGGCGTGGCTGCTCACGGATGTGATCCCTCAATGGGCGTATCGGCTATTGACAGGATGCTGGAGCTCATCAACGCTATTCGCGGTGAACTGACCCGTTTTCCGGCTCATCCGGTCGTTGGGCAGATGAGTCTGAATGTCGGCGAGATTCATGCCGGCGACCGCCCAAATCGAGTGCCGGACCGTTGCGAAGCAAGGATCGACATTCGAATAGTTCCCCCGATAACCAACGAACAGGTTTTTGAAGCAGTGCGAGACGTCGTCGATAGGTATCCATGGGCGTCTTATGAAGTCGAAAAGCGCGGCGAACCCGTGGAAACTCCCCAAACCAGCCCGCTGGTTGAATCTATTATGTCGGCCGCAAAGGAACTGGGCATATCAACTGTGGCGACCGGGTTTCGCGGCTGGACCGAGGCGGAATCATTCAAGACAGGCTTAGGCGTAGACGCCGTCGTAATAGGGCCTGGGGCAGTCCAGCAAGCACACTCATCAGATGAATTCGTGTCCATATCCGAAACACACAGGGCGGCCGAGCTGTACGTAGAGAGTGTACTCAGACTTCTAGCAACGGGATAACCCAGTCCCTGAAACCACTTATATGATCGCCTAAGCGTTCGCAAGAGCTCGATCGGTCCAGCTTCGAAACCTCTTGTCCGGTCCGAAACAACACTGTGCCTATGCCGTGACAAGGAGTGGATTGTCCGGCGTCAGCGTGATGGTACTCGCGAAGTCGATTGCTATACCCGCCTCCAAGCGCTTTGTCCTACATCGCACGAGCCGGTCACCCACTGCCACCCGCGGCTCTTCGAAACCGCTTAGCCTAGGAAGATGCAGGTGTGAAACTGTAAGTTCACCCGCCTCTAGCTGTACCATCGCAAGTCGGTTGCCCAGCGAACAACACTGATAGTAGTTGCCCCACGCAATCCCGCAAAAGAAAGGAAACTGGCTTAGAGGTTCGTCAATCGCCGGAGCAAACGTTAGTGTGCCGGTCGGCTGGTCCCATCTGAAACCAGAGAGCGCAAGCATGACGCTCCAAGAAGACATTGCGCGATAATAGTGGCTCCCACATTCGACGTGACTCCAGAACCTACCGGCGCGCAAATACCTGTCGTGAATATCGCGTACTAGAGCGAGCCCTTCCGAAACCAACCCGTAATCGATAAGGAGTGAAGCCACCGTGTATTCTATTCCTGTCCAGGGTGCGTCTGCTTGGTAGTTTCCGGAGGCAGCGATCCGGCGCTTCTTGCCAGGCGGGTAACTTGCGTTTAC
>JARYME010000184.1 GCA_029907315.1 Armatimonadota bacterium
GTCGCTATTTCGCGCGCAAATGCGGACGTCACTCAAAAGAAGGGTCCACCAGTTCCTATGCACCTTAGAGACGCAAGTTATCCAGGCGCCAAGGAGCTAGGGCACGGCAAAGATTATCTTTACCCCCATGACTATCCCGAGCACTATGTTGAACAGGAGTACCTGCCGCCGGGAACCAAGAGCGGACCCTATTACGAGCCCACGGAACATGGTCACGAAGCAAAATTCAAGCAGCGTTTAGAGCGGCTTCGCAAGAGACACCGACTCCAGGAAAGTAAACCGAACGAAGAAACGACCGGCGAACCACCGACCTTTAAGGCGAATGAGCAAGCAAACTCTTTGAATCACGAAAGCGACGGTCCTCAAGAGAAATGAGTAACGATGTTATAGCCGTTGCCATGAGCGGCGGCACCGATAGCTCAGCTGCTGCCGCACTGCTACTGGAAAGCGGCGCGAGCGTCGTGGGTGTAACACTGAGGCTCTGGCCTTCGATACAAGTCGAGCAGGCAGAACAGGTGGCTGCACGTCTCGGCATACCCTTTGTCGAGCTTGATCTACATTCGGAATTTCGGCAGATAGTGGTCGATTACTTCATTGAGGAGTACCGGTCCGGCCGCACCCCCAATCCCTGCGTCGTGTGCAATCCGGCAATTAAGTTTGGGTTGCTTCTAAATTATGCAAGAACCCAACTGGGAGCTCAGAAGTTGGCGACAGGTCACTACGCCAGGGTGGAGTTCGACGAACAAACGCAGAAGTGGAAACTACTTCGCGGCATTGATAGGGTAAAAGATCAAGCCTATGTCTTATACAGACTTGGACAGAATCAACTCCGGCACATTGTGTTCCCTCTGGGCCATCATACCAAAGAGTATGCGCGGTCGGTAGTCGATAGACTGCAGCTTCCTGTTAGGCGAAGCGAGAGCCAGGATATTTGCTTCGTGACTGAGGGTGACTACCGAAAGTTTCTCGCAAAGAACGCACCGGAATTGGTGCAACCGGGACCGATTTTGGATACTACCGGAAAGGTTATAGGACAACACAGGGGTATAGCATTTTACACCGTGGGGCAGCGACGCGGATTGAAAGTAGCTGCAGGCAAACGACTGTACGTCGTGTCGATAGATCCGGAGCAGAACGCAATCATACTCGGCGCTCCTGAAGAAGCGAAGAAGCGTACGGTCACAATCGAATCGCTCACGTTTGTTTCGGGCGAGAAGCCGGCTGAGCCGATTGTTGTATCAGCCAAGATAAGATATAATACGCAAGACGCGCCTGCTCGCCTTGAACCGATGGATTGCGATCGAGCTAGGCTTGTCTTTGAGGAGCCACAGTTCGCTCCCGCCCCGGGACAATCGGCCGTTCTGTATCAAGGTGACGAGGTTATCGGTGGCGGTATAATAGCTGATGAACGCAAACCAACGAGCTGCGACGCTGTGCAAAGTTCGCTGGACAGAATTCTCGGCGCCGCTAAGTAAATGAAAACCGCAGCCGGTTCTGCAGGTAGTCTCCCCGGGGCGCCTGAAAGCGGTAAAGCGGGCAGCAAAAACGGAAAAACGCGCGAATGGAAAGGCTGCTGTTGGGACTAATCATTCTGCTCAGCGCAGGCTTGGTAATCTCCATAGTAGGCCTCGTGCTCTACTTGCGCAGGGTCACTACGGCTGTGCGAGAAATAGCAGAGGCCTGCACGGAGATAAGGCGTCAAG
>JARYME010000185.1 GCA_029907315.1 Armatimonadota bacterium
CTGCCAAGAAAGACAACTCGCCGACGATAAGAAATCGGCCGATAGAGTTGGACGCTGTCGAAGCTATCTGATCATCAGTATGCGCCATGCATACTGATTGTGCGACAGCCGCCAGAAGTACGCACATCACCGCGACCGTAACCTTTGGCGGTATGGTTCTCATCTTGCAGCAACCTCCACGCGTAACAGTAGGTCCGCAGCACGCAGGTCGGATCTCAAACCCCTGCGCCGCTCAGACAGATCATACTGAACCCATCATTCGCACCTGGCGATCTCGACGTCCCTAGGATAGATACCAGCTCGAGTAGGTCAGAGAACCAACTCAGCAATCATTGTAATGGGCACCACACCCATCGTCAAACTGGCGGCGATCAAGTACTCCGCCAAGACCTAGGCGAGGACTGAACAACAGGTGACAACAAAGACCGACGCTGCAAAAAATTCCCCGTACTGGAAGCGGCAAGACTAGAACAGGCGGGCCCAGTGTCGTAAGAGGCGATTCGCGGGTGAACCACCTGACGCCAATTTATGTCTGAGAGCACCGCTGCAGCCAGAGTTTGTGCCGAATGAGCTTCTCTGAGGTCCTCCACGCGGCGTGAGACGTCACCCCGAGCTTGATCCGGCATCACACAACACGTCATGCCGGGCTTGACCCGGCATCCAGGGGATTGCTCTTCGATAATGGGGATCCTGAATCAAGTTCAGGATGACGTTTTTGGTGTTCAGGATGACACTTCCGTCGTTCAGGATGACACCCCCTTTTCGTCATGCCGGGCTTGACCCGGCATCCAGGGGGTTGCTCTTCGATGATGGGGATCCTGAATCAAGTTCAGGATGACG
>JARYME010000186.1 GCA_029907315.1 Armatimonadota bacterium
GTTGGCGGGCGAAGGGGAAAATGGCTCGAATTGACGCGTTGCACCGGTCCTTCGGGACCGGTGAGGATTGAAACCACCGCAAGTATGCTGACAATCTACGTGCTGCGTTCGGTTGCACCGGTCCTTCGGGACCGGTGAGGATTGAAACGGGTGATAGCTGCGGAGATTGGCAAGCCGCTGCTCGAGTTGCACCGGTCCTTCGGGACCGGTGAGGATTGAAACATCGACCCACCCGCTATCAATTTCGCATTCAAGCTGGTTGCACCGGTCCTTCGGGACCGGTGAGGATTGAAACTCGCTTACCGTGCACAGATTACAGATGAGCCTCGTTGCACCGGTCCTTCGGGACCGGTGAGGATTGAAACCTGTAATACTCGACGCGCTGCGTCGGAGTCAACTTTGTTGCACCGGTCCTTCGGGACCGGTGAGGATTGAAACTTTCGCGCTAGCAATATCTAATGACGACAAGTCATAAGTTGCACCGGTCCTTCGGGACCGGTG
>JARYME010000018.1 GCA_029907315.1 Armatimonadota bacterium
TGGACTGCGCACGGTCGAGTACAACATAGTAGTCTGGCCGAACAAAAACCACTGCTCTGGTGTGCTCGACTCCCGGGTACAGATCTGCATAGGTGTTCTCGACGAAATCTGCCAAGCGGGTCGTGCGCCACAAACCGTGCACTGGAGCCGGGTGATTCATATCGAGATTGTCTACCAGCAGCACATTGTGAGAGACGTTTTTGGACAACTCGAACATTAGCGGCGTTCCGTAGGTCGTGCGTCCCGGATCGATTATGAGAGGTCGCCCATATGCATAGAGAGTTAGACTGTTCAAATCGTCGTGGCCATGACTGCCGAACTTTCCGGCGCGCAGAAACAAGAACCTGGCATCTTCGAATCTTTCTCCTCGCTCACCTCCCCAGCTGCTCCTCAGAATATAATGACCGGTCTGAGGAAAACAGTAAGATTCAAACTGCGGTTTGTTACCCTGTTTGCCGGCTGTGGCTATGTAGAGGAGATCTTGACGACCGAACAACTGAGCCCCTCGCATAGCTTCTCCCTTACGCCAGCCATCCCATTTTTGGACGTTGGGTCGAAAGTCCTGGCAGTCTGTGTCGCCGTAGCTGGGTATTTGGCCATCGGGCATCAGCATATAGGCCGTGTACGAAAGCGCCTTTTCAACCTTGGCGAGAAGCTCAACTGGAGGTTGTATGCCGAAGCTCTTTGCCGTCTCGATTCCAGCCATCAGGTTTGCCAACGAGAATCCATGATAGTTCATCGCCGGTTCAACGCAGCCACCATCTTCGTAGAAAAGGCTGAGGGAGTTAGTCACGAGCTTCTGCCAACCAAACTCAAACCACTTTTTCGAATCTTTGAAAACAGGAAATCGCGATGCGAAACGCATCAAGGCTTCAGCGACCGCATTCGCGTGGTTGCCCCCAGAAGGTTCCCGCATAGCGAAGTCGGCCATCCTCGCCCAGTAATCCAGCCAGGCCAACCTGACGTCGTCGGTGAGACCAGTGGAATCGACAGCGTTTGCTACACCGTCCCAAGCGTCTCCCAGTCGCCACGCTTGGAACATTGCTACCCATCTGCCGCCGCGCATGCCTCCTTCGAACGGCGAGGTATTGTCCTGCATGTAGTCGGCCATCAGTTCATTGAGTTTACGCGCGTATTTTTCGTTACGCGTGGCCGCGTATGCGTGACCGAGCGAAGCAAACAAGTCATTCATTCGCACATACTCAGAGCTCTCAGGCCAAACTTCCCTCCAGGTTGTTTCGGCGCCCATAGGAATCCATTGCTCCGCGCGCTGAGGGTCGTCGCCGTAAAGCCTACCAAGATCACAGACCTTGTCAACCCTAGTGGTGTCAAACTTTGCCTGAGGATTTAGTCTCCAAACCCAGTCGGCTGATTTCATGTAACTGTTGAACCATTTCAGAATGGCGCTGCATGCGGCTTCGCGGTCGCCTCTGCGCACGGCTTCTCGAGCCTCAGACAGTTCTGGACGGGACAAATCGAAGCGATTGAGAAACCGGTCCAGGTTTTCTTCGCGGTTTCCCTTGGGTTTCGAGATAACAACGAAGTATAAGTCAATGTCGGTTCTCTGTGCGTTGCCCACATATGCAGTCCCGCGAGGATACGCGTCCCGGTTTATATAGGCGACATTTATCGCGTTGTCACCTTTTCCATTGTGGGTGAGCTCAAAGTAGTAGTCGGTATTTGGTAATGTCGGCAAATGCACGTCGAAGGCAACATCCCATTTGAACCACTTGTGGTCAAAGTCGATTGTTCGACTATAAAACTTGGTTCGCTTCTGTGGGCTGTCATATATAGTAAGCGTTACTTCCTCGCCTTGCTGCCAACTATCCGGCCAATGGCAGATCCCGACACATATCCTCCACAACACACTTGCGTTGCTTCCCACGCGGAACGTTTGACCAAGTGGTGTTTCCTTTGACAGTGTGAGGAAGGCTGCCCGGCCTTGGCTGACGAGTCCCATTGCTTCCTCTTTGATAATCTCTTCAGGACACTTCTGATCTACAACTGGATAGTTCAGGAGATCATCCAAAACGGGACCCGCGAACGCAGAGCACTGAGCAAGCAATAGAGTGGTGGACGCTAACACAATAAATGTACGCAATTTAATCCTCCGCAAGCTGTTGGGGTATGTCACAACGGGAACGGACAAAGCACGTCTAGATCTACCAGCCAGACTTGCCCTCTTCACAGAGTTCCGGTGGAGTCGTGTCGCCAGGGATGAACCGAGGTTCAAGTTTCTTGGGTTCCGTCCATACCGTGCCGTTTCTTACTATATCTACAATGGACTGCGCGGCTACACGACCTGCTTGCCACCACGAAGTTGTGATGGCCGAAACTACCATGTTCTGAGCGCTTCGAAACGAGTAGCAGTCAAACCCGATCATGACCAAATCCTGCGGCACTTTGAGACCTGCATTTTCGGCTGCGAACGTGGCCAGATGTGCACCCCATGCTTCTGTTGCAAGAACACCATCCGGTTTGTTTCGTCGGAAAAAGTCCTCCAGTATGCGCACCCTCGCAGCTTCGTCTCGCGTGCCTGCCGTGTCACACACCATGGGTTTGTAACCGAACAACTCTTGGACTCCCTGAGTAAAACCAGCAACCCTGTCTTCTTCAATATGACCGAAGAAACCACTCACAATCAATGCTGGTCTTTTGCTACCGGCGCGATAAAGCAGTTGTGCACCGAGCCTACCGGCGGCGACGTTGTCGAGGTCAATACTGTAAGGATATAAGTCTTCCCTTCGAGCAGGAAAAACTGCAATGGAGGGGATGCCCTCTTGTCGCAGCTCTTCGAGCCGTTCAACTTCCTGCCGCAGCGGTCGGCGGTAGATAAGCCCTGCAACTCCAGAATAGGCTAGCGTGTCGAGGCCCGTCACGTCGCCCGTGGTAGACTTGGAACCCAGCACAGGGTAGTAGCCTAGTCCAAGGAGCGCATTTTCTATACCGGATATAAGAGTAAGCTCATAGGGAGCCCAAGCCTGCGCCTCCTTTTCCTCGCGTACTGGTTGAATTACCACTCCGATCCATAGCGATTTACCAGACCTCAGCGAAGCTGCAGCCGGATTCCGACGATAACCCAGTGCCGCTGCGCAGGCCCTCACTCGTTGCTTAGTGGCTTCTGAAAGACCGTCAACTTGGGGATGTTTATCGTTCAAGACGAACGAGACCGTGGTAATGGAGACACCCGCCATCTCAGCTACTTCTTTGATCGTCGGAGCCATACGCTGCTCTCCTGTTAAGTCGATTTACTAAAAACATTTTAACCCACACCGGCCTCTGCGTCAAACAAAAAGCCTCCCAGGTTTATTTTTTCGGTAACCTTGCTAGGTGAGCCCAGCAGTGTGGAAAAACTACCAAGTAGGATCCGAAATTGTGGTGAGCATTGGAACTCTTACAATCCGTTGACGATGGCGAATTGTAGTGGTAGAATCCAGGCGCCGAGCTAAGATAGACAGGTCCACTGATAGATCCATATGTAGTCAACGATCATCACGTGGACTTACGTGTCTGTTCCTGGAGAGCATTCCTCGTGGTTAGAACTCGATTAGTCTCTTGTATTACAGTCGCTCTGCTATTTGGAGTGCTCGGCTCTACACAAGCTTCGGAGGACAGTTCTCGAACTGTCCCTGAGGCTGCCGCCTTCGTGTTGGCTCCCGCAGGGATAGCAGCAATAGTGGCGGCAGAACGCCGGCGTCGACGGTTGCGCGACGTAAAGCGGGGCGTTGGCAAGGCGTACTTTGTCGTCAAGAGACTGGTCGACCTGATTCTCTCCAGTATTGCACTGCTGATTTTCTCACCGCTGTTTGCGCTTATAGCTCTGGCGATCAGACTGGATAGCCCGGGCTGTATCGTTTACAGGCGCAGGGTCGTCGGTATGGACGGCAGAGAGTTCGATATGTATAAGTTTCGATCAATGGTAGAGAATGCAGAACAGATCTTGCAGTCCGACGAAAAGCTCAGACGCGAGTATTACATCAACTGCAAACTGAAACGCGACCCGCGGGTCACCAGAGTCGGCAAGTTCCTGCGCGTTACAAGTCTGGATGAACTGCCTCAACTAATTAATGTGTTCCTAGGACATATGACGTTCGTCGGCCCGCGTCCAATTGCGCCGGACGAGATCGAAAAATACGGTCCGGCATTTGAAAGATTCAAAACAGTCAAGCCGGGGATTACAGGGCTCTGGCAAATATGCGGGCGCAGCGACTTGCCTTATGAGAAACGTGTCGAGATGGACATGATGTACATCGACCGGCGCAGCATTCTACTGGACCTGTGGATCATAGTTTCCACGGTACCTGCAGTTCTCTTGAAACGCGGAGCCCGATAGGTTCTCAAAGCTTTCGTCCGATAACCTCGGCGGTGGTCACTGGTCTCCGTTCCACGTCTGACTTGAGTGCTGCCCTCACAATTGCCAACGCTTTGATCGCCGCGATGCCATCTACTTCTGGCCGAGCACCCGTGCGCGCACAAATGGCAAACTCTTCAAGTTGTTCAACCTGCGTGTCGACAGGTGTAAGGCTGACAGGTTCCTTGTCGGAACTGCCGGCTTTCTTATAAAAGAGTTGACCACCGCCTTCGCAGTACAAATTGCCACCAGTACCGTATATGTTTACGTAGAACACGGACGGCGTTGCATAGTTGGAGCCCAGATATCCCAGAAATCCACCCCTGAACCGGAGAACGCTTACAGTGGCATCTACATTGTCTGCTGGGATCACGACGTGTGACATAAACGATGCTACTTCCAACACATCGCCGAGTAAGTATTGAATGGTGTCGGCAAAGTGAACCCCCAGCTGCATCAAGGGGAGGGCAGGGCATCCTTCACGTGTGTAGCGCCACTGGTTAGGTTTCAAAGTCATACCTCCAGAATGAGAGAAGTTCGCTTCCACGGTGACTGGGGTTCCAACCGCACCCATATCCACGAGCTCCTTCATTTTGCGATGGCCTGGGCTGCGCCGTGTGTTATGACCCACAGCCAATACCACACCGGCCTCTGACGTGGCATCGACTATTGCCCAAGCATCTTCCATAGTGTTGGCTATCGGCTTGTCTACAAAAACGTGTTTACCAGCAGATGCTGCCGCCACAGCATTTTCCCTGTGCGCGTTGTTTGGGCTCGCTACAACTACTCCCTCAACATCGGGCAGGCTTAACAGTTCGTCGAGAGTGGCACATTGCCGAAGGCCGTATTTCTGGGCAAGCGCAGCTGCGTTTTCCTGCACTATGTCCCAACACGCTATCAGTGCAAGCTTCTCGCTGCGAGCCGCAGCATCAGCCAAGGATGTGCCGTACCCACCGCATCCGATGAATCCCAGGCCAAAACGCTTCATAGCAGTGCTTCCTCCCATTAGACCGCAGTCGTACGCAGGCGGCGTAAGCTGCGTACGTAAGCTAGGTTTGCATTCTCCTCATATGCACTTAGTCAAGCGAACCACCGTCCCTTCAGATGAAGATGCGTTTGTCAAAGATCATCGGTCAACTCACTGCCTCCGTTTGGAGGAATTGTGTTGCTCGATGCGAAATAATGCTTTGTTCGCAAAAGCTGGAAATGAGCGAGGTTTAGATTGCGCCATGAAAAGAACACTGTCGTTAGCAGCTCTTTTTGTCTTGACAGCAGCTTTGTCGGGTTGCGGTGTTAGAGTGTCGGATGTGCCGCGGACGGTTGCGAAGGTAAACGGCGATCCGATAGATGCAGCCGTATACCTCGATCAGGTTCATCGTCGTTTTGGCGAAGATGTCCTGCGAAATCTCATCGAGCAGCGCATCATCATTCAGTGGGCACAGGACGAAAAGGTTCCTCCTACGCGCCGTCAGATTCAGGAGCAGATAGAAAGGCTGAAACGCGACGGCAATTATGAAGACCAAGTCCGAATTATGGGCGAGGACAACTTGTGGTCCGAGATAGAAGCTGTGCAAGCTAGGATAAACCTGGCTTTGAAGTTCACCAAGATAACAGAACAGGAGCTCAAAGATGCATATGAGGCAATGAAGCCTCGATTCGTGCACGGCAAACGAAGACAGGTGTTGGTTGTTCTGAACACCGACGCTGCTAAGCTCGAGAGAGCACTCAAGGAACTGAAGGACGGCCGCGACTTCCGCGAAGTCGCGGCCAAATACGCTGACCGCCGTTTTTCGATGGGCGAACCCATAAGAGTTTGGGTTGACCTCGATGAGCCGGGTGCTATGCCGCCCGCAATTGTAAAGGCAGCTAAGGAAACAAAGGTGGGCGAAGTCAGCGATGTTCTGTCATTTGGAGGTCAGACCGGTTCGGCTCAATACGCCATTCTCAAGGTTGTTCGAGAGCAGGCGAAGATGAACAAGCCGTTCAGAGACGTTAAGGACGAGATCAAGTCCTACGTCGCGCTGCAAAAATCGCAGACCGATCCGGCCTTCCTCAGAAAGTTTAATAAGCGACTAAGGGACGCCAAGATCGAGATCAACATCAAACAATTTAGGAATCTGGTCTACGCCATCAAGAATCCTGTCGAGCCTCCTTCGATGATATCGCCCGGAGGCCGTGGACAGGGTACCGGTCAATAGTTTCTCAGCAGATGTGTGAACCTATGCGCGGCGTCGAGCAGTGCAGGCTTGCTCGACGCCGCGATTGTTAATGCCGGGCGTCATCGTTTCCAAAATCAGTATCCCAACATTCGTCGTCGGAACCGTCCGCTTCTTCGATACTCCTGTTGCGTCTTGCTAGGTATGCCGCTATCGCCAAAGCAGCCATCAGTACAGACACGAATGCAGTTGCCAGCCGAATCCACCGCAGACCACTGTAACGCTTGGAGATCTCAGCCAACCACTCCTGCTCAAAAGCAGAAAGATTGCGTCCAGTAACGGCAACCATTGCCTTGTCCATCGAGTAAGTCTCTTGCAGATGTAATATAAGCATCCTAGGTGCCGCGCGACCGAAGCGCGCAACCATGAATCTCACTGCCGACGCCGATTCAGCGTAGGCCAGGCCGGTTCGCGACTTCGGAAACGATTTGCGCAATCTGAAAAGAGGAATAACCGAACCCTCTGCGGCAGCAGTAGCAATTATCTCGTCGTCGTAACCGCTCAGCTCTCGCGATTCATAACCCGCCAATCCCTCGTGCATCCAAAGGGGTAGTTCCGTGGCAAGCGGTCCCAGCAACCGAAATACAACCGCGTGGGTTATCTCGTGGGCAAGTATGCGTTCGGGTAAATCGAACACTCCGCTCGCGTCGACAGCTATTTCGTCGGTGCCAAGTGAGGCTGTCCCAACGGTCAGCTTGTCGATTTCCAAACCGCCTGATTCTACGAAATCCGCATGGCTTCTGAAGACGTACAGCGTGAACGGCCGGTTACCCGTGGGCTCATACCCCAAATCTTTCGCTATGCGCCTCAGTTCATCTTCGGCTGTTTGTGCAAGGAGACGCGCAAGGAATGGATCTTCTGGTTCATACCTAACAACGAAGTTCCGGGTACGCATAAATGACGATAGTTTGCCCAGTGCGTTCCTATGAGCCTGTTTCGCGTCTCCGGGTTGAAGGACAAGAACCAGAGAGACAACTGCTGCCAGCACAGCCAGAGGCTTCTTGCACTTGTAGAGCTGCTTGACATTCGCCGTTGCCATCGTTTTAGGTGCTGCGCTTTAGGCTTTGACGCTGGGTCTGTCTACGGCTTTAACCACCAACAGAGAAATGTCGTCGCGAGGTTTGCCCGCGTAATCTATGACTTCCTTGACCACCGCGTCTGCAATTTCGTCGGCGGACATATTAGAGCATCGGCTAACCACAGCTTTCAGCCGCTCGACTCCAAACGGTTCAGGCATGCCGGCTTCTGTAATGCCGTCCGAACCCAGGAACAGAATATCGCCCGGCTTGAGAAGCATATGGAGCTCTTCGAAGTCCGCATCTTCTATTACCCCGAGTACGGGGCCCGTAGGCGGGATGTCTTGGCACGAGTCTCCACTGCACAAAAAGACCGGGGAATGCCCTGCGTTAACGATGCTCAGCTCTGCTCTTTCTGGTCGAAGCCACCCGTAGACCATTGTGACCATGATATCGCGAGGTGTCTCGATGGTTAGAACTCTGTTGGTCTTTTTCATTACTTCCGCGGCGCTCGATGATCCTTGGTAGAACCCGCCTGAAATGAACTTCACTGCGGCAACCAACGTCGCAGCAGCCAAGCCGTGACCTGTGATGTCAGCCAGTTTCAACGTAATAATGTTGCCATCCTTTTTGTACTTCACACTCCAGTAGTCTCCGCCTACCTCCTCAGCCGGAATCAGCCTGCCTGCGAACTGAAAACCAGGAACATCAGGTATAACCTTAGGAAGCAAATGCATTTGGATGCGCTTTGCCATCCTCAACTCGTCAGCCAGGCGTTCAGCACGCTCTTGGCGGATTGTTCGCTTAAGCAAGTCGGAGTTCGCTTCGCAAAAGGCGCTCGATACGATATTTGCAAACGCAATTAGATTGCGGCAGACTGCTTTCTCGACAACGCCAGAATTGTCGTATTGCGGGCAGCATTGATCCAACATTGCTTCGACCAATATGTCTCGATAAAGCCGCAGAGCTTCTTGCGCTGGGAGCCGTGTCAATACGGTACTGGCTAATTCATAGGCTGCCTTATACGCGTAATCAACTGCTTGTTTGGAATCGGTGCCCGCGGCTGCATATACGGCAAGAAGTTCCCATGCCAGGTTTGATTCTTCGTGCGGCACGGAGTACCCAACTTGCGCTGCGCGTTGCAGCCAGAGATTGTGCACCAGTTTGCACTGGAAAGACGCAGCCTCGGTATTGTTGGAGGACACCATAGGAAGTTGTACCTCGAAAATGGTTTCTTGTGCATAATATCAGTCCTTGAGCCGTCTGCGCAACTTGATTTCAGGGCGTGCTGCGTGGTAGAGTCGAGATTGCTATGTTGGAGAGGTTGAAAAAGGAAGCAGCACAGCTGGGAAAACCCAGCTGGCGAGCAATGCTTGGCTACGTTGCACAGCTGCACGAAAGAAGTATTCACGCGCCTGTTTATCCGTTTACGCTGCCCTGGGAGGAAATTGGTCCAGGGTACTTTGCGAGCCCGGCGTTTGGGCATTGGGATATAGTCCATCAGATAATGGATGTTCTTCCTAGTGAACCGGAGCACGCAGCGAATCAGATAATCAACAATCTTACTAATCAGACCGGAGACGGCATGGTCCCGGGCTCGATTTGGATGAAGAGTTCTCCACCGCGGTGGAGCAAAACAGTGAGTCATCCGCCGATCTGGCCGGTAGCCGCACAAGAATACTACGAAGTCACCGGATCATTGGATATTCTCAGCTATTGCTTTGATCGTCTTTTGAGGCAGATAGAATGGTTTGAGAATACTAGGAAAGCTGAGCCAGAGGGCTACTATTATTTGGACATCCTGAATAGGAGTTGGGAAAGCGGCGTCGATGAAGGCGTGAGGTTCGACGAGTCACCACAAGGTCCTTATGCATGTATCGATGCTACCTCGCACGTTTACTGGCTCTACGATCACGCGTGCAAATGGGCCGAGGTTCTTAGAAGAGATCCCAGTCCGTTTAGGCGTCGGGCACAAGAGTTAGCCGATTTTATACAGAACGAGCTCTTTGATTCAGACACTGGTTTCTTCCACGACGTATGGGCGGTCGGCAATCCAAAGCTGCGGCATTTGACATTCGAGGGAATGTGGCCTGTTGTGGTGGGAGCCGCATCACCTCAACAAGCCGAACGCGTGATAAACGAGAACCTGGTGAACGAGGCAAGGTTCTTCACTAAGCATCCAATATCCAGCGTCGTAATCTGTGATCCGAAGTTCGAGTTGAGGTGCTGGAGAGGTCCTGCATGGAACAGCATGACATATTGGGCTGCGTGGGGCTGCGTCAGATATGGTTTTAGAGCTGAAGCGCGAGCCATCCTAGAAAACGCGCTGGATGATTCAGCCCGGCAGTTTGCGGCGTCTGGCACCATTTGGGAGTTTTACCATCCGCATGGCGGTGACCCGCTCACGCTTGCGCGCAAGCCCCAAACGGGCTACAACCATCCGTGCCCTGACTACCTCGGACATAACCCTCTAATTGCGATGGCTCGCCTGTGGCAGCATTTGTGCGACTGACAACTAAAAAGCCGTTCTCGCCGAAGAGTCGAGAACGGCTTGCGACAAGCAACCGTGTATGCTTGAGTTCTCTCGCTACTTTAGAAGTTCAAGGGCCTTCTTAGCGATATCCTCCGCGGTTAGACCGAACAACTTCATAAGCTCCCAGGGTTGCCCGGATTCTCCAAACGTGTCCTGAACGCCTATCTGAGCTATTTTTAAAGGTTTAGTGTGGTCAGTGCGGGTTGCAGCAATGCCTGCAACGATGTTTCCGAAGCCGCCAACCTGGTGTTCCTCAGCGGTTATTATCGTGCCAATCTCATTTGCGGCGGCAAGTATTGCTGCCTTGTCAATCGGTTTCACGGTGTGAGCATTTATGACCCTGGTTTCAATGTCGTGTTCGCGCTTAAGTATCCATGCTGCTCGCATCGCTTCCGGGACCATAGGTCCGCAAGCGATAATCGCGATGTCCTCGTTCTCATTGGTGTAATCTGTGGACAGCACCTGCTCGAATGCATCAATGAACCTTGGAGCTTCGCCGCGGAATCTGATAACGTTCGCGACGCCGAACTTATACGGCGTCTCGGGAGTTGTGACTACAGGTGTCGCTTCACGTGCGAATCTGATATAGGCAGGTCCGACTACTTCCAACACGCAAGCCTTTGTTGCCTTCTCAGTCTCGACCGAGTCACAAGGCACCTCGACATGCATATTAGGCAGTATGCTCATAAGGGCAATCTCTTCAAGAGCCTGATGGGTAGCTCCGTCGGGTCCCACACTTATGCCTCCGTGGGCGCCTGCAATCTTAACATTCAGATTGCCGTAGCAGATGGTTGTTCTAATCTGGTCCCAAGGCCGGCCGGCTGCAAATACACCGTAGGTGCCAGTGATGGGGATCTTGCCGTTGAGAGCCAGTCCCGCAGCAACCTGCATCATGTTTTGCTCGGCAATTCCAACAGAAAATACTCGGTTGAGCCTTTCGGGGTGACCGTCTTCAAAGTCCGTGATGCAGATCGACTTCGATATATCGGCGTGAAGTGTGCAGATGCGCTCATCGTCGCCGATCTTCTTTAGTGCTCGGCCGAAACCCATCCTGGTGGGGTCCATATCAACTTTCATATTGGGCTTTTCGTTCCACCAATAGTTGTCCAGGAACTTGGGGTGCCGACTATCAATGTCCTTTGATACGGCTTCGGCGTAAACTTTGGCTTTTTCAAGCAGCTCATCGACTTTCTCAGCCGTCATAGTGGGGCATCCGATGTCCGCCAGAGCCTTGTCCAACTCCTCTCGGGTCTTGGTGGCCACGCCGTGCCATCCAGCCTGGTTTTCCATGAAGGAAACGCCTTTGCCTTTGACAGTATGCGCTATTATGACCGACGGCTTGCCCTTTGTATTCCTTGCTTCGTCGAACGCATTGAGGATCTGCTCCATATTGTGGCCGTCTATTTCAATCACATGCCAGCCGAACGCCCGGTATTTGTCAGCGATGGGTTCAATGTTCATCACGTCGCTGACCCAGCCGTCGATCTGAAGTCGGTTGAGGTCCACAATACCGCAGAGGTTGTCCAGTTTATAGTGTCCAGCGCTCATAGCAGCTTCCCATATGCTGCCTTCTTGCTGTTCGCCGTCGCCCATTACAACGTAGATGCGTGCAGGGCACTTGTCTAGTCGGCAAGCCAGAGCGATTCCAACACCAACGCCTAGACCCTGTCCCAAAGACCCGGTAGATACTTCGATCCCTGCAAGCTTCAAGCAGTGGGGATGACCCTGGAAAGGACTTCCGCACTTGCGAAGGGTTACAACATCATCCAGGTCGTAGTAACCGGCTTTCGCAAGGCCTACATACAGAGCCGGAGCTTTGTGACCTGCCGAGAAAATAACACGGTCGCGGCATTCCCAGCGAGGATCAATCGGTTTGATGTTGACTTCGTTAAGAAAAAGCGCAGCCGTGATATCCATAATAGAGAGCGACCCGCCCGGATGACCGGTTCCAGCTGCGTGTATCGCCACCAGTGCATAAGCGCGCATCTCTCGGGCAGCATCCTCGAGTTCGCGAACAGATAGTCTTCTTCGAGTTGACTCAGCTACCGACAATTGTAACCTCCTGCCTACGCATTAAGAGAGCTTGGAAACGGTTTCACACGAGGCATAGTATACGAAAGTCTACCTTGCTCGGTCAAGCCTGAGAGGCAGAGGAAAACCCCGCTACAAAATGCTATGCCGGCAGCGCGGATCTGGCAAGCTGCCGCAAAGTCAGTGTCATGATGTGGCAATCACGGCTTCGGCGGCGCCAGCCGGAAGTACGGGTCCACTGCCCCTGACAAAGATTTCACAAGTATGCCTACGTAGGGATTAGGGGTGTGAGGTGCTCCTGGCGGTTCGGGTGGAGGCAGCTCAGCGCTTGTAACATGACCGTCGAACCAGCCTACCACACTCTTACCGCTGTGCCAGCCGGGAGGCCATACGTAGTCCGGTCGACAAACGCTGGTAGACGGTGGGTAGCACATCATCGATCCACAACCCATTGTGAAAAGTCCCCAGGCCGAATTTGAACCGCTGGAATCGAATCGCCAGCTTTCCAGCAGCCGAATGGTTTTTGTGGGCTTTACAACCTCGCTGAGACTGTGGTAGCCGGGGTTGCTGGGGTTGTTAGGGTCACCACCAAGATAGTAATAGTTGTAGCCATAGGTGCGAACGAGAGTTCCAGAGATCGGGTCCTGGGGATATGTGCGGTTTCTGGACGGGTATCTACTGGGACAAACGAAGACGCCACCCATATCAAAGTCCCCAGTTGTGGAAGCCTTTTTGAGCTGTTTGAGATAGGGGTCCACTTTGGCACACCACAACACGGACATATTAGTCCAGCCACCCATCGAGCCCGGGAGTATTTTTGAATAATCGTTCTCGTAAAGAATACACGCCTGAAGAAGAGTCTTGACGTTGTTTTGACAGACTGATTGTCGCCCAGATTCGCGAACTCGCAAAAACACGGGGAAAAGTATAGCGGCAAGAATTGCAATAATTGCGATTACGACCAGCAGCTCAATAAGCGTAAATCCTTTACTCCCCCTCTTCATTTGTTATCACCCCCACTGGTTAGTATATCCCGCGATGCTGCTAGCGTCAAGGACGCGTCAAGAACACCAGATTACTTACGCAAAGACGGATCTAAAAAGTAGGGCACGGCTAGGTGTATAGCATAACCTTCACGGCACCGGTTTCGGATTTGTTTTCGGCTGTTCGGAAAGCTTCAATCGCATTACTAAGATGGAACCGATGTGTGATAACTGGGGCGGGTTTGATCTTGCAGCCTTGAAGAAGCGACAATCCTTCATAGTATTCTGAAAACCGAAAATTGCAGGAGGACACCAGGGCTCGTTCCCCTGCTAGTGAAATAGTGTGCAGCTTTTGAAGCTCGTCTGTCACGGTCATGATAACGTACGTTCCGCCTCTCGCAAGAAGTGGCAAATAGTCTCCTAAGCTGGCACCGACCGTGTCGATGATCGCTCGGCACCCGTACCCACCCGATAATCCCATCACGGACTCGCTCAGTTCGCGCAAGTCCGGGGTGAATGCCGCGTCTGCCCCCATTCTGGTCGCGACTTCGAGAACCGGTTTGCACAGATCAACCAGCACCACTTGGGCATTCGCAATGGCTTTTGCTACCTGAATAACGAGTTGACCAACAGCCCCTCCGCCGACCACAAGGATGGTGTCGCCGTCCTGGATATTTGTCTTCCGCACGGCGTGTACTGCCACACCGAGCGGGTCCAAAAGCGCACCGGCTTCGTTGGAAACCTGGTCCGGTAGCGGCACCAACCACTTGTGGTCTACAGGTACATATTCAGCCATGCCGCCGTAGTAGTAATCCAAATCTTCCCAGCCGGCGCCGTGTCCGAGGTGCTGAGTTCTTTCGCACAAGTGTTCTTCGCCGCGGCGGCAGTGCACGCAAACCCCGCAGGTTCCAAATGCGAGAACGGCGACGCGCTTCCCGATCAGGTTGTCTGGTACGCCTGGACCGATTTCAGCTACGATTCCGGTTATCTCGTGGCCGAGTATTATGTTCTTAGGATTGGCAATATGCCGGCCGAGAGTTTGTTTGGCCCAAGGGTTGTCGCCTCGGAAATACCGAATGTCGCTCCCGCAGATCCCGCAGTGGGTGACTCGAACCAGTGCCCACCCAGGCTTCAGTATAGGCAGCGGTACATCCAGGACCGCGAGGTCGTTTGCTGACCTCAGGACAACAGCTTTCACTACGCCGCCATCTCCCGGAGCCGTGCGATGCGCTCCTCGATAGGAGGATGTGTGCTGAAGAGGTTAGCAATACCTCTCGCTGAGAAGGGGTTCACTATAAACATATGGGCTGTGGCAGGATTGGCATCCATTGGCATAACACGAGCACTCTGCTCAAGTTTGGCCAAAGCTCGTGCCAGTGCCAACGGTTTTCCGCAAATTCTGGCTCCTCCTTCGTCTGCACCAAACTCGCGAGAGCGCGAGATTGCCATCTGAATCAGAAGGGCTGCAATCGGTGCAATAATCATCGCTACCAACAGTGCGAATGCATTGCCGTTCCGCTCTCGGTCGTCGCTTCGCCCGCCGAACCACAAAGCCATGCGGCTTATCATCATAATGGCTCCGGCGATCGTTGCTGCTATGGTTCCCACGAGTATGTCTCTGTGCTTCACATGCGCCAGCTCATGTGCGATTACACCTTCCAATTCTTCATCGTCCAAGAGCCGCAAGATGCCTTCGGTTACGGCCACAGCTGCGTGGCCAGGGTCTCGACCGGTGGCAAATGCATTGGGTTGATCGGCTGGAATTACGTAAACCTTCGGCATAGGAAGGCCGGCTTGCATCGTGAGCTTTCGGACAATTGAGTACAACCGAGGAGCGTCGGATTCATGCACTTCGCGCGCCCCGTACATCATCAAGACTATTTTGTCGCTGTACCAATAGCTGAAGAAGTTCATTAGTCCAGCAAACACTAGTGCGGTTATCATTCCGTTCTGCCCTGCCACCAAATCGCCTATTAGCACCAGCAGTGCGGTCAATGCACCCATCAGCAGAAAAGTCTTTGCCCAGTTCATATGCATACCTCCCGGCTCCGAGGCATATGGCTTTTCCTTAGTATCTAGTATTATACTTCAATTCGGCCGCCAGCCACACTCGACTCCGCTAACCCCATTAGTCTAGGTGTGCTCCTGTTTGGTTTTCTTACGTTTCCATCCGGGCGTGGGGTTCCTTAACCTAACCCCACAAGCAGCTGCCTACGCTTGCTTTGTATCCAAAGTGGGTCTTTTGGAAAGCTCTCGTAGCTCACGATATCTGCCAGCATCTCGTCATCCGGTTGCACACCTAGCGTTCGCAGCAGCGCCTGGTCCTGCAGAGACTCTGAGAACACTTCCCAGCGTATTGAATCAATAGGACCGCCGGGACCAGGATAGACTACGAATGGATCCCCATACGCCCATCCGGGCCAAGCACATCCGGACTGCTCAGTGTATGGATCTATCAACTCCTGCGTTTGACTGCGATACCAGTAATTATATCCCCAATGCAGGAACCCTTGAGCATTCAACTTGTGAAACAGCCAACCCGACATCCGTATTTTCACAAGCGGCGTATCGATCAGTCTGTTGAGATACCTTCCTCTGGGACCGCAACAGAAATACACCATTGTCTTGAAGCCCTCATCTGCGAACTGCTGAGCCGATGAGATGATGGCGACAGGAACGTCTGTGAGATTTTCTCGTGCAAACCGGACGTCACTTATCGCATCGCACGTCTTCATCCAAGGAGCAAGATCTCGAATTATCGTGCGTGCCCGTCTATAGTTCTCTAGATGCTCATCACCGTGTGGCTCGTCGGATATGTGGAACAGCGAACAGTCCAACAGGTTCTCCGAACTGAGGAATTCATAGAACCTCGGAAGGAACTGTGAGAGGAACCCTACATACACTGGCGACGTCGCTTCGGTTTCAGGCGGCCAGAGCAACGAAGAAGGATCACGGTTGGAGTAGTACACACGGATCGGATGCTTGGCACCCCACTGTGTGAAAAGGTGAGTCCATTCGAAGAGTTTTGCGCCGCAGGACCGAGCCAAGTGTACCCAACGTCGTACGTCTGAGAAATCGAACTCATACTTGCCGTCGGCTCGACGGCTGACTTTTAGAAGCTGATGTGGACGCTTCACGCCGTCGGTAGGCGGAGTGAAGATTGGCACGTACTGGCCTGATCCGTGCTCCGCTACGTCCTCCATGTAGGGTCTGACTATATGCCAAAACCTCTCCTCATACGGCTCTACGCCATAGTAGTCGCACAGTGCATCCGCGTAGAACCAATGAACTACCGGAAATCCTTCTAGCGGGCGACAAACGACAGGGTGGATACACACCCGCACATTCAAAACTTCAGTAAAGCATTCTTCCCCGCTGAACCGGACTTGTACATCTTTCGTTCCTGTTGGTGCGCTCTCAGGTATACTGGCCGTTATCCAGAATGCATGGGTTTCGTTCGGCCCGAGTACACCGGAGTTCTCAGGGAGTAGCGGATCGGGCACAAACCCTGGGATAAACTCTGCGCCTTCCCATTCTGGTTCTGCGTCTGCATTGAGGTGCTTGACAGGAACATATCCTACCCGCCGAACCTTTAAATCCAATTCACCGGTGGAGTATACGTCAAGACAAACGCGTTTTGGGACGCTGTCGAGATTATGCGCACAGGCCTGGAACGAAATCCGCTCGCCAAGTGCAGCGTCGATCCCCAGAAAGGAACATTGACGTGGTTTGGATTTAGGGTAAACGCGTTCAAGTGAAGTTTGCAGCCAAGTGATTATCACGTTTGTTCGCTTCCGCCTTCTTTTTCACCTTTGTTCGTCAGAACTCTGTTGCGCTAACAAACCGCCACTTTTTCACTTTCATAGCTGGGGCAAGGGTCGAATTAACCAGTTTCAGATTTCGCCCTATCATTTCTACGTTTGCCAGGGCTTCTATCAAACTTTGCATAAAGCGCATGTTCTTTACCGGCTTTGTTATCCGTCCATCTTCGATGAGAAACGTTCCATCTCTAGTCATTCCGGTGATCGAAGCGCTCATCAAATGAGCAACGTTCGTGTAGTGAAAACGTGTCACGAAAAGCCCACGCTCTGTTGTTGCGATCATTTGATCCATCGTCGCATCACCGGGGCTCATAATGGGGTTGGTACTACCTGCATGTCCGGTTGATTTCTTTCTCTCGCGATGAGCTGCATAGGAGTCATAGAGAAGCTCGGAGGCGATACCTCCGTCTACAATTCGGACTAACTTTTTTGCAACACCTTCCGCATCGAATGGCCTTAGCAATGTTCGGGGATCAAGCCCATCATCCCATATGCTGATGTTGCTTCCAACGATGGGCTCGCCGATTCTTCCACAGACAAAGCTTCGGCCCTCTTGAAACGCACGCGCCCAGAACCCCAGGTGTACAAAGTAGTTGATTACTTCGGCTACGGCATACGGTGACAGCACACACTCATACTCCCCGGGTTCTACCTCGACCGGATTTGCACTTGCTCGTGCGGTTTCTGAGGCTTCGCGCCCCACGGCATGGACGTCGATGTTATCCAAATCGACCGAGCTTGCTGATGCGTATCCAAATCCTCCTTCCGGACAGGTGATCACGGTGGTTAACCTAGCCGCCGTAGATCGATAGTAGCTCCTTATCCCTAGTGAGTTCGCAACAGCGTGTTCAAACGCCCATGTTGCCAGAGATCCAGCTGCGGAGCCCGAAACGCGATCACTCTCAGCTATCACAGCACGAACCAATGATGCCCGATGTTCCGCCGTGCACTCAGCTGTGGCGTCGGAATAGGTCTTGGGTACCTGTCGAGTTGTCTGGGCGTCCGAAGCCTCCGGCAGGGAAACAAAGTCGGGGTTGTCATCTTGATGTCGAGCCATCTCTACGGCGCGACTTATCAAATCTTTCAGACCGTCTTCGCCCGCAACGTCGGCGTAAGCAGCAGCAACCTTTTTGCCGAAAACCACGCGCACGCGGGCAGAAATGCTCTCACTTGCCATATTCTGATGAATGTATGAATTGGCGAACCGTGTAAGAGCCCAACTGCCCACGGATAATGTCACCTCGGTTTGGTCGGCGGGTGAGAAAGTCAGAGTCTTTTCCAGTGCAGTAAGTATTTTGTCTTCTCCCATCCAACGAAAACTCACCTGGCAGCCTCCATCCTTACGCCTCTGAACCGCGCCGGCGCCACCCCATGTCCGACGTGGGCAATTTGCATAGGCTCTCCCTTCCCACAATTGGGCACACCCCACACGTGCCACTCGTCCTTATTGCAAATTGCGTCGCATGAGTTCCAGAAACGCGGGGTCATATCGTTATATGTGGGGTTTCTGAATATCCGACCTAGCGAGCCGTCTTTTATCTCCCAAGCGATTTCAGTGCCGAACTGAAAATTAAGTCGCTTGTCGTCGATAGACCAGCTTTTTACTGTTGCTGCATAGATACCGTCGGCAGTGTCCTCAATGAGTTCCTCAAAAGACCAGTCTCCAGGCAATAAGTTGATGTTCGTCATCCTTATAAGAGGGATTCGGTCCCAGCCGTCGGCACGCATAGCACCTCCGCTCGGCATTCCAAGTTCCGCAGCCGTCTCGCGCGAACTCAGGTAACCAGTGAAAATCCCGTTCTTGACTATGTCGACGCACTGTGCTGGCACGCCTTCGTCGTCGTAGTAGAAGCTGCCCAGAGCGGAAGGGATAGTGGCGTCGGCGGTGATGTTGATAATCTCGGAACCGTAGGCGAACGAGCCTAATTTTTCGGTCGTC
This sequence comes from Armatimonadota bacterium, assembly GCA_029907315.1. Classification (GTDB taxonomy): domain Bacteria; phylum Armatimonadota; class UBA5829; order UBA5829; family UBA5829; genus CALJES01. Next base: position 18,891 of record JARYME010000018.1, read on the forward strand.
AGAAAACTAGTGCCTGCAAATGACGATTCCATGCCGAATACTCGATCCAACTCGATGGGATGTCCGCAGGATTCGTGTACCTGCAGAGCAAGCATGCTACCCTCTAAAATCAGCGTAAACTCTCCTGAGGGGCACAACGGTGCATCCAGAAGCTGTACAGCCTCTCGAGCTATTTCTTCCGCGTGCTCGATAACCTTTAGGGATTCAACGAACTCATATCCGGCCGCAGCAAAATCGCCGCCAAGCGCCGGATACGATCGTTTCTGAACCTCGTTTCCGTTTATTGCGGTTGCGGCAATTCCTGCACCGCTTTCAACTTTGGTCTGCTCTATGTAAGACCCGTCGGTGCTTGCAAACACTTGGCTAGTCTTCCAGAAGTCCATACTGCAATCTGTGACCCTGATCTTCTCGTTCTGTCGCATCAATCTATCAGCGTCTCGAAGGACTCCTATCTTCTCTTCCAGAGGTACTTCGAACGGGTCAACCTTCCAGTCGCCGTCAAATGAGCCTTCCACCGGCTCAACTGGTGCCAGCTTGACGTCTCGGCGCTTGGCCGACGCGGAAGCACGTGCAATACGGACAGCCTCTTGGGCAACCGCTTTTCCCTCGTCCATTGTAAGCTTCGGGCTCGCTGCAAATCCCCAAGCACCGTCCACAATCACCCGTACACCGAAGCCCAGTGTTGCGCCGTAGTTCAGACCCTCGACCTTGCCTATCCTTAGATCAATACCCTCAGACTCGCGGCTCACGATCCGAACGTCCGCATAACTTGCACCTGCCGACTTGGCAGCATCCAGTACGACCTCACAAAACTTCCTAGCGTCAAACCCCTCAGTCAAGCTATTCCTCCTGTGTTCCAGCGGTATGGTTTCCAAAGTGACCGTAGGAAGCCGTTTCTTGAGAGTTACGTGCGACTATCAACAACTATTTAACCGTCGTGTCGGTTGGCGGAACTCCTGCGGTTCGAATGATGTTTCTTGCGAGAGCCGTTCCCGTCAAGTTCATAAAGTTCTGCGATTTGTTGGTAAGGGTTGATCTGCCCGGGCTGTGATTTTGCAGCTTGTTGCTCCTCTCGGTATTCTTCGATTCGCCGATCGAGTTCGCGAACGTGGCGCACTGTGTAGACGATGAGAACCGCAAGCAGCGGTATTGAGCAGACTATAAGGCAGATCCGAAGAACCTCAGCCACGTCTGTGCACCCAGGTGCATAATATTCCGTGGAGAGGTCTTATGTCAAATCTTTCGGCGTGCCGGCTATCAGTCCATATTCGATGGCTTTTTGTCAGCGCTAGAGAGGTTTCAACAGCAGCAGCACAATAGTAAAACGTGATTCCCCAATGTCACGCTACCGTCAAAGGTCTTGACCGCACCTCGTAACGAGGGTATAGTGACAGTGTCGACAGCTGCCAACTTTTAACGGCTTTAGGAGGATACTCACCTTGGGTATAATGAGACTCATATTCGGCAGACCCAGATTAATAGCCGTTTTTTTCGTATCAGTAGCTCTTGCTACTCTCAGTCTAGTGGAGAACCAGGCTACGAAGGCCCAACTGGGCGATACTACGGCAGTCGTAGCAATAACGCAAACTCCGTCCGTGAACCCCACAAACCAGGAAATAGACGCTGCAGTTAGGCAAGCGGTTGAACTCGCAGGCGGATTGCCGGAGAACATCGGTCCCGGAAAAAAGGTGGTTATTCAACCGAACCTTGTGCAAGCAGGCCATCCTATGAACAGCGGGGTAACTACCCACCCGCAAGTCATACGTACGATTATCGCGATGTGTCTTGAAGCAGGGGTATCGGTGAACGACATTACTATCTGCGAGGGCTCCGCTTCGTTCTTGGAAGGGACTCAGGGTTCGTGGAGCTCCAGAGCGATGACCCAAAAAGCTTTTCGCGACTGCGGGCTGGACGCTGCGCCGCCGTACATGGTTGAAGACGTATACGGTGTAAAACTCGTGGACGCCAACGACTGCGGCACAGGAAGCGTATATCCCGACTATCCGGCATACAGCGGACCCTACAACCCAGCGAAAGTAACGCGTGTCGTAAAGCCCGGGTTCCTCATTAATCGTGTCTATATGCTTCCCAACCCGGTGGTGGACTGCGACGTACTGATACGCGTTCCTGTTCTGAAAAATCACAACCTGGCCGGTATCACAGGTGCACTGAAACTTGCATTTGGTATAGCTCCTAGCGACATATATCACTATCCTGGCCTGGAGTGCTACAAATGGGCTCTCCTGCATCAGACATCTTGGGGATTCAACGAATTGGAAACTAATGCGAGAGGTATGGTTGATATGACCCTATGTCGTCCTCCCGACCTGGTGGTCACTGATGGCCTGGTAGGCATAATGAATGGCCCGGTAGGAGGGCCCGATGGCGGAGGAGGGGGCGGAGGTTGGACAGTGCTGCCGCCTGAAGGCAAGATGCACTGTATTCTTGCCAGCAGGGATCCCGTCGCGATAGATACTATTCACACCCTCCTTTGTGGATACAATGTTAGCAGCATACCATCCCTACAGCGAGCAAGAGATGCGGGTTTGGGTACCAATGACCCTGCACAGATAGAAGTTCGCGGCGTTCATGTAGCCAGTCTTAGGCGAACGTTCGTTCAGTGGGGATGCGCCCAGCCGAACCCGGATAGAACAGGGCCCACGGTTTCAAACATTAATGTTCCAAACGGCACCTACGTGTGCGGCGGACTAGTTGTCAAACCCACTAGCTCCCCGACGGACTCTGGATCTGGAGTTTGTAAGGCGGAGCTTAGAATCGATGGAGTATTGGTAGATTCCAACCACACTGATTATAGCACGGTGTGGATACCGACGGACGAGCCGGACGGCACGCACACTCTAACGTATACTGTGTACGACCGGATGCTGAACGAAACGAATATCTCACGTACCATTGTTCTGCGCAGGAACAATCCGATAGGGACTGCGTTAGGGTTGACAAACGGTACACCTGTTGCCCTGGGACCTGTCGTATACACAGGTGCCGCGAGCGTTCTCGGTAGTAACGTGTTCTTTATCAGCTCAGAGTCTGGTTTACCTGCAATGCGTGTCGCATACAGTAGTGCCGTGCCCTTGTTGGCACCAGGTCAAAGACTCTTCCTTCAAGGAACTATCTCCTCGAGTAACGGCAGCCGCTACCTAAGTTGCACTTCGATGTCTCTATATGATGCGGTTAAACCGATAAGACCATTCTTCATGACCAGTCGAGCTGTAGGCGGCGGGAATCTCGATGGGGTTACGCCCGGTGTGTACTTGGGAAGCGGTGCGTACAATGTTGGCGTTCTTATAACCATCGCTGGCAAAGTGTCGAGCGTCGCGTCTGATTGCTTCTACGTCGACGATGGATCTCTTGCCGCTGATCCTTCTGGCGCAACAACTCTCAAAATCAGGTGCGGCTCATTTGCAAAACCAGCTGTGGGTAGCTTCGTTGTGGTGACAGGTTGGTGTAGCACTGAACTTGATAACGGCAAGGTTCGACGAGTGGTTGTGGCGAGGTCCGAGACCGATATTGTCGTAATGAGGTAGTTTGTGAGGCGAGTTGTTCTAAGCTTTTTTGCTGCCGACCGATAATTAGAGTGGTTCGGTAACTGTACACCAGTCCTTGACAGGAATTGAGAAAAGGTTTATAAAGACGTTGAGAAAAACAGTGAGCAGCCAGGGCGGAAGGACGCCTTGGGACAAGGTGGAAAATATTCGGTAACGTTGATCAGAGAAAGGGAGTGGGTTGAATGAAACAGAACATTCGTAAGCAAGTGGGCGGCTTTACACTGATCGAGCTACTGGTTGTAATAGCCATTATCGCGATTTTGGCCGCGATTCTGTTCCCCGTTTTCGTCCGTGCCAGAGAAAGCGCTGTTTTGACGTCGTGCATAGCAAACATGCGACAGGTGGGAGCAGCTATTCACCGCTACCAATCCGATTATGACGATTGCTTCCCTTGGGCACCATGGTTTTCCGGCCCGATACACACTCCGCAGTATCTGCTTCCCTACCCAGTGGGGCAGGGGGTAGGAGGACAAACCGGTCAGAGCCCTGATCCTGGGCAGCCCAAAGCCCAAGAGCGACCGCTTTACGCGTATACAAAGAACTTCAATATGTGGCGCTGTCCGAGCGAACCCAAGATCAACCCAAGCATGAATGTTGACGCGTCACTTCGGAAAACCGACTTCGAGTGGTGGGGGACAAGCTATCCTATGAATGCAGCCTGGATGGTCAACGGCATGGTGGTAGCTACGCTTGGGGGGTATAACGAAGCTACCGGTTCCGGCCTGAAGGTTAGACCGGGAAGAAAAGCATCCACCGTGAAATCTACACGGCGCATGATCTTGCTGGGCGACCGGTGTATGCATGCGTATTTCGCAGATCCGCATACCATATGGGGTGCCTATCCGGGAGAAAGTGAGCAGGAGGCGGCCAAGCACAGATTTGCCAACCACGACAAGGACGCGCCGAGATCCCCGGTCGTCTTTTGCGACGGGCACGCCAAGTACGTTCTGATGACCCCTGACCACGAGGAAGTTGTGGGCGGCAGAACAGTTAAAACGCTCGGGCTGTGGGACAAGGATTGGGCGCTTATGGAGCGCGGTTGGGTTCCTGGTATGCCCGATGTGGGATCGCCGCTACTCTGATTGCATTTCCGGGGTACGCAAAAATACCTGATTTCAGGTCTCTGTCTTGACAGCTATTGGACCCCAGGATATATTGCAACTAGCAACGAGCGGCTATGGATGTTGCAGCCGCGCAGGTAAAGTTGCAGAGTGTTTGACGAGGATCGAGGAGGGAGGTGAAAGAAGAGATGAAGAAAGCCTACTTTATTATGGCGGCGCTGCTCGCAATCAGCGTAGCAGCAACAGCCGACCCTGGTCTGGTCGTGAACGGCGATTGGGCTACGGGCGACGAAACCGGATGGACTCGATGGTGGGCCCCGTGGGGAGCTGCAAACTGGGCGGTAACATTTAATGGTCCGTATGCTCCAGAAGGAACGGCCTGGCTCAACCAGGGTCAGTCCGGAAGCTTCGGTTGGTACCAGGTCATTCCTTGCGCTGCCGGCACGATTTGTTTTATCAGCGGCCAGTGGGCAGGCGACATAGACGGACTAGGCTGGGCCGAGGTTATGTTCTGGACCACCAACGATCCCAACGAGAACCACGCTAACAGGGCAGATGTAGGCAATCCGGCCGACATCGCTTTCAAGAAGGACTCGTGGGGGATGAACCCGCCGACCGCGTGGGACTGGGAACCAATTATAAAATCGCCGCATCCCAACGGCAATTACGGAATGGTTGTCAGCCAGGGCTACGTGGTCGTCGCACTCAAAGTGGGTTCAGTGTCCGGGAATCCCGTGTGGGCTTCTTGGGATAACCTCTGCCTGTGCTGTGTTCCGGAACCGGGCAGCATGTTGGCTCTTGGAACCGGGCTCATCGGCCTTGCGGGATTTGCAGTCCGCCGCCGAAGGTAAGCAGCACAAACTCTCATAAATTGTTGCCGTCGGGCCGAGCTCGGCTCGGCGGCATTTTTGCTAATGCAGGTCGATTCCTGCTTACGCACTTGTGTGAGGAGAAGGGAGAAGGAGGTGACGATAGATGAGGTACAAGCTCATTACGGCGCTAGCGTGCCTTGCAATCGCGGCGACTTGTGCGCCCTGCTGGGCAGTCAACCTCTTGGTAAACGGTGATTTTGAAACTCCGCCTTACGGAAACGTGGTAGTTCCCGGTTGGAATTACTGGGGTGCAAGTGTGGACCACTTGTTTGACGGAGTGTTCGACAGCAGTTGGAACGTTCCGCCGCCCTGTAGCCCTACGGACCCCTCGAATTACGGGCCGCATGGCGGATCGTACTATCTGGGCAAGTATTTCAAGCCTCACACTTGCATCCCGGTCAGCGAAGGCAAGCGTGGCGCGCTGTACCAGCGCGTTGATGGTTTGACACCAGGCAAGACCTACTACGCACAAGCATGGTTCGTTACGCACCATCCGCACGGAGGCGGCGCCGGGTTTCGACTCGGCATTGATCCTAACCCAGGAACAGATCCGTCTCCGCAGACGGTTTGGAGTCCGCCATTGGATCCTATTTGGGGTGATAGGTTTGCTTACAGCGAAGCTGTCTACCGCAAACTCGAGGCAGCCGCAACGGTTGGCGAATCAGGATCAGTAGCTGTATGGCTGCAGTATACCACGACCAAAAATACCGTCACCGAACCTCAAATCGTTCAGGTGGACGATGTCCGCCTCGCCGACACGCACAGTATGGAGATTCAGAACATAGACGTGATCGGCGTATCGGCAAACATAGTGCAGATTACATTCGATACGTTCGATGGACAAAACCCGCTGAGTACGTACGGGTATGTGGACTATGGTCCGACAGCAGCATACGGCACGACCAAAGCCGACCCGTCAAATCCCAGGGCGAATCACGAAATCACGCTAACAGGTCTCACGGCCGGCGCAACATACCACTACAGAATACGAGCAACCGCAGCGGACTACGAAGATGCCTCAACCGTAGACCTAACATTTGTTGCTCAGCCTTCGCTTTATATCAAGAACGTAAAGGCCACTCCATTGGACGGCGGCACCAGCTGTTTGATCGAATGGGACACTGTAAAGAGTTCGACCGACTCGACACCGGTTCCGTCCGACAGTCGAGTCGACTATGGGCTTTCTTCGAGCTACGGACAGAGCGTGTACGACCCGACATTGGTGAGTCATCACGCGATAACTGTCAATGGACTCTACCCGAGCACGAAGTATTACTATCGGGTAGCCTCCGTAGGACCAGGCTATAATGCTCAGCGCTATCCCAAGCCGCCTACTCTTGCAAGTTTTGTGACTACCCCTGGCGAGGAACTCTTTAACGGCGATTTTGAAATCAGCGTGCCCAATCGTACGCCCAACAGCGACATTCCGGGTTGGCAGAAAGCGACGGGTATGCCTCAGTGGTTCCGCACTGGTGAATGGTCGATCCCGTCTCAGAGCGGGACGCTCTATACGGGCAGCGTGTCTAACTATGGGCTTAACAACTGTGCGCTGTATCAGAAAGTGCTGACCACTCCAGGTGAGGTGCTCTCCTATTCCGTCTACATATGGGCGCAGGCTTATGGCGCAGGTGATCCTTGTGCAGGCTACCCTCACAGGTTTGGTGAAACCTGCGGCTTGATAGGTATAGACCCAACAGGTGGGGCCGACCCATCCAGCCCCAATGTTATTTGGAGTGCGGACCGACAAACCCAGGATTGGCGCAAATACAAGGAACAGGGGCCCTGCTCAAGCGCGGCCCAGTGGCAAAAAGTGGGTGTGGCAGCAATAGCAAAGGGAAACGTCGCGACGATCTTCCTTAAGACACGCATATGGTATCCGATAGGTTGGAACTTTGTCTGCTGGGACAATGTTCAAGAAGAACCCTTGGCACAAGTATCCAGCGTTGCGGAAGCGAAACAGCTGCCAAACGACACTCCGATTGATCTGGTCGGGTCCGAACCGCTGGGCAGTCCCGTTGTGACCTACATTGCCAATCCGAATTATGACCCGGACGACAACGGTGGAGAGCCGTACTTTTACGTCCAAGACCCTGACCGCAAGGCAGGAATCAAGGTGACGTTGGCGCCTGGGGCAGATTGGCCGAGCTGGCTGGAGGTCGGCAAGAAGGTCAATCTCAAAGGTAGCATTACCTGGGGCAAAATGCGCAACAGAACATTGACCAGCATGGAAATGAACCAGCAACTGCGACTGGACAAACCCGCAGGTGAGAGGGTGATTCGCGCGCTTGAGATTACTGATACAGGTCAGACCGGCACAGTCGAGCCGCTGGGTGTTTCCAACAGAGACGTTGCGGCGGGTAGCTCAACCGATCCTTGGTTCACTAATGCGGGCGCCGTCTCTGGAATTGGCTTGAACACTGTCGGACTGTTGGTTAAGACTTGGGGCCGAATCCTGCGCACTGGCTTTGATAACAACGGCAACAACTTCATAGTAATCGATGACGGCTCCAATGTTCCAGGCTATTCTGAGTATCCACCGAATCCCAACCTAACAGGGTTGTATGTGTTCACAGGGCCGTACAGCTTCTTCGGCGAGGTTGGGAAGTTTGTCGAAGTGACAGGGATCAGTGCCGTCAAGATAGACTATGACTTCGACGATCCGAGCTATCAGATTACACCTGAGGCTATGAAGAACGTGAGAATGATCAAGCCTGCTGTCACTGAGACCGGTGAGCTGGCGATCACCTTTTTACAAGAAGAATAAGCGACGATCAGGCAAGTCATCCGGCGGGACCTCCTTGCGAGGTCCCGCTTTTTCAGAATGGGGGAAGCAATCGATGCTACACTACAGTTCCAGATTCGCTGTCGTTATAGCAGTGCTGACAATCTTTGGGGTCGCGGTTACTTCAACAGCAGTTCTCAGCGGTAGCTTCGGTGGATACGTTGTTGACCCAATGGGCGTCGGACTGTACGAAATGGCGGTCAACTGCAACGACTACGGTAACTCTACGTGGGGAGGTGCTTATTGGACACCCCCTTCCGGATGGTTTTCATTCTACGGCACACCGGGGACGGTGCACAGCATTATCGCCGACGATCATTTGGGCTGGGGTACTACGCATGGTTTGAACTTGGCAGACAACGTTTTTAATCACAAGATCTACGCCCAAGCTACATATTTTCAGTATGCACCCACGTGGGACATGACTTGGCATAGAGGTGTCGCGCAGACCTTTGTCGCCGACGGTAGCTGCATCCTTAAAGTCACTGTGCGGATCGCTTCACCGAGCGCGTCATTTGTGGTATCGGTGCATAAAGATGGACCTACAGGACCTCAAATAGGTCCAAGTCGAACCATATCCGCAGGTTCGAGCGGTGCGCAGACCGCAGTCTGGCAGCCTGGCGAAGTGCCAACTACTCCTGGGGAAATGTATTGTGTCAAGGTGGTAAGGTCTGATGGGCAGAGCTTTTCTATATTTCTCGTTGATCCGTTAGTTGACAACGGTGACGCCTGTCCGGAAGGCTGCCTATGGTGGTTCGACGGCAGCTCTTGGAAGCCAGATTGGGACTGGGACACTGGCATACTCATCGTTTCAGACAGTGCAGAGCTGTTGTGTAATCTGAACACTGGCAAATGGGGAAAATGGGGTACTCGAATGGTCGGTGCCAGTACATACGGCCAAACATTTGTGGCTCGCGGCACAGGACTGGTTTCTGCGTCATTCACCGTTGATACATCGGGTAACTACGTAGTGTCGGTTTACAACTACGACGGTACTATCGGTTCGCAGGTCGGTACGTCCAAAGTTTTGGCTGCGCAGGCTTACAGGGAGTCAAACGGTGTGGTTTGGAGCCCAGGCGAGTTTCCACCTTTAGTTCCGGGAAATACCTATTACATAGAGATAAAGCGACAAGATTTGGCAGCATTCGGTATCTACCGAACTAATGACGACGTTTACTCTGGCGGAACGCTCTTTGTGAATCGAATAGCACAACCTGCTTATGACCTCGCGTCTACCATATACGTCGAATCGAAGTCCGGCGAAGCAACGAAGCGGCAGGTGAGAATTGCGGACGGTTACCCGCAGGTGAGCGGCGGCATAATCTTTTGGGTTACCGACGTTCCGTCAGATACAAAAGTGGAGTACGCAGTAGGCCGGCCGCCGTATACTCATACTTACTATAGTTCGGCAAAGACTACTTACCACACATTCCCGATGACGAATTATTCACTAAACACCGTATACCATTTTCGTGTGAGTTCTGGTGCGCCTTACTATCGCCGTGCCGTGTCGCGCGATTTTGTTTTGGTAACATCTCCCTCTTGCGACAATCTGCTGTCGAATCCAGGCTTTGAAACTGGAAGTCTCTCGCCGTGGGTTTCCTGGTCAGGAAACGTGCAGGTACACCACGGGGAGTGGTTTTGGAACATGCCACCTCGCGGTGGTAATGCTGCTCAGTTTGCACAAAATGGCGGTCCGTACCCAACAACCGGCATCTATCAACGTGTGCGAGTTACACCAGGAAAGTGGTATCGAGCAGTGGGTTGGTTCGCTTTGTTTCCAACTGAGAGGATCAACGACAAGGATTACCTCAAGTATGACGTGTTCGGAGACAGTTTTTCGCGATTAATGCAGGCAAGGATAGGATTAGACCCGGCAGGCGGCACCAGCGGCACAGCACCCACGATAATCTGGAGTCGAAATGCTTACTCGTTTCCCAACCCAAACGTCTTTCAAGGTAACACGGCTGCTAATTTCCGATACATATGTTTATCGACTATGGCTCAGGCTTCCAGCGAGTATATGACGCTGTTTACCGCGGTCGACGCAGGAGGATCGCTGTCTTGGAACTGTTGGAGCGTGGATGACTTTGTGCTCCAAGAAATACGGTCCGTGGATCTTCGGTCTGCCAAGTTAGCTACTGATACGGAAGTACTTATTAACGATGTCATAGTTACTGCGGTGCCTGATCAGGTCGGATCTTATTATGTCGAAAACCAAAGTCGCACATGCGGCATACGAGTGGAAAGCGTTGACAGCGCTGCTATTGGGAACAAGGTGACAGTCATCGGTGGTATTGCAACCAATCCGAACGGTGAGCGCGTTGTCAAGAACGCGCGGATCCTGTCTGCAGCTGCGAGCACGCCTCTTTGTCCTGTCGGTATGAGTTGTGCTTCGGTAGGAGGCTCGGACTGCTTGGGACTATATGACGTTGGCCAGCGAGGTGTCTCAGGTGGCATTGGTCCTAATAATATTGGCTTACTGGTCCGCGTATGGGGTAGGGTGCAGTCGGTTCAGGACGAATCCGGAAACACCGTCTACTATATCAACGATGGTTCCTTGCCTGAGCATGGTCTGAAACTCGATCTTCATGGGCTGAATCCACCGCCTAATAACAGCTTCGCCTTGATAACGGGTATATCAGCTTGCGAATCCTCTGGTACCAGTCTAACAAGGCTTCTAGTGCCGCGCACCCAAGCCGACATCCAGCTCTTTTAGAGGTCTGGGCTCGCATCATCTCGAATCGAACGCGTGCAGCAAAAAGCCCCAGAAGCTAAGGCTTCTGGGGCATCTTGTTTGAAGTGTGCGGGCTGTATGCTGGAGCTCTTACGGCCCCAAGTCCACTATGTCCGCACTGTCGCGCACATAGATCACCCGCACCGGATACTCATCTCCACTCTTGGGTTCCAGTGGTGTCGGATCGTGTATTTCGACGCCTGCAACACCGGTAACTAGCAGATAGTTACCAACGCTGTACGGCGCAGTTGCCAGGCCATAATACACCTTCAGACCCGTCACGTGCTGCCCTGTGTCGTATCGTGTGCCGCCGTCCACTCCGGATCCGTCGTCTATCCAGAATGGACATAGCCAGTTGAACGGGTTCGGTACCCAATCGACTGCCACGCACCTTCCGAACGTTCTCACCAGGAGTCCTGTCGTGGAAAGACCAACTCCACCAGGAACCGCCGGCTGAATGCCAGATTGGCCGCCGCCGACCGCCTTGTTCGGTATGCCTACCGGATCTGGTATAGAGCCCATTGAATTGACGGTAATACTCGTCGCAGTAACTTGCGCCTCGTTATTGACGACTTCCGTGTAGCCGACAATGTCTATCCTATCGCCCACACTGGGAACAGGGCCTTCGTCGGGAAGCCTCACCTTAATGCCGGCAACGCGGTCATCGTCCTCGATGTAGCAGAACGGTGGACTTAGCGAGTAAACATAAGTCACCGCCTTGTCTTTCATATCAACCGGCCATCCGGCAGGAAGCTGCTTGCACAGAGCAGCAGACGATGCAACCACGGCTTCGCCGAAACTCACGTCGTCAAACGCTGTAACATTCCAGGCATCCGCGAATTTGTGTTTGACCTGCAGGAATACGGTCGCAATGTCCTTCTGGGCATCTGCGAACACAAATATCGGCTGCCAGCCAAGCTGCTCGCCCGTCTGCCAATGCTGCGTGTAGGACCAAGTGTCTCCGGTTATATTCCATACAACTGACGGTGCATCCGGGTTGGTTCCACCCAACGGGTCAATTCCTATTCTCACTGAGGTGTTTTGAGGCACGCCGCCTGCGTTCTGTGTCCATATGTAAGCCTGTGCCATGTAGCGCTTACCCGGAACAGTATAAACTGTCTGGAACAGTGCCGCCCCGTCTTTTCTGTCGTAGCTTGCTGCTGTACCGGCAAAGTGCGTCGGGCTGTGAGCAGTAAGACCAAAGAACCACGGTCCTTCAATCAAGCCGTCAAACCGCCCGATTTTCCGCCAAGGAGCCAACGTAGGATTGCCGGTTGCATCTTTGGCTTCGAAGTCGCCGTTGCACAACGTGGGACCGCAGGGCAAACAGGACGTCATGAACGTCATATCCGGCGAGACAGCTGGTGCGCAAGGCGGCGCCTCAGACTTAACCGAAAAGTGGTAAGTGGCACAATCGGAAAGGCCGGTCAAGGTTACGCTGTGGTGTGTACCGCTGTCGCCTTGGACAGTGTTGGCATAGGGAGGACCGTCGTTATCCCAGTAGAGAACAGTGGAAGCAGGCTGGTCAGTGTCCCATTCTATCGTCACAAAGTCAGGACCAGTCGCAGTTACCGTAGGACCACTCGTAATGGCAACCTGACAAAGCTCCAGCCGAACATTATCCCATAAACTGCTCCAGATACCGCTTCCCCACGCGATGTGGTTTTCGATGAACAGCGTATATGTCCCTGGTCCTGGAACAGGTATGCTTATGTCGGACCATCCCGGTCCCCAGTAGTTTTGGGATCCTCGGTCTCCATACCACTCCGTGACGGCAGACCGATCGGTTGCTACACCGCTTACGAGACCTGCCCTAACTCGGTTGCCTATGTCTGTCGGTACAAAACTCCAGTTTAACGAAAACGCCCGTGCACTGACGATCAACACTCCCGCGCCGGACGTAACCTCAAAGGTTTGATAAACTCCTCCATTCTTTGGATCGCCCCAGCCCTGGTAACCAACAACCACATCACCGTCTGCCGCACCCTGGTCGGGAAACAGCACATCGAAAGTTCCTGAACCACCAGGGCAGCCAAAACCAGGCAGGACTGCTTGCCCGCCTTCACCTTGCACGGTGTATCCGTAACGTGTCCATCCTTCGAGGGTAGCATAGCGGTAGCTTACAAGTACGGTGGCGCCGCTCGGTATGGTGCTGTTGGATGTCCGAGCAATTCTGACGCCGCCACCTATCGTGTAATCGGTGCCGAACACATACGTTACCGTTTTGTCTTGGTTGGTAACAACCACGCTGCTCGGAATGACTGGTGGATGCGCGAGGTTGACTGCGGCTGTGCCTGTGAGAACAACGGGTTCGTCGGTCACTTGAAGCGAGGCTTCAAAGCTGGGATTGATGATTTGACCAAAAGCGCCCGCAGCCAAGACCAGAACCGCTAAGACACAAAGCAACAACTGTTTCGTCTTGACCATTTCTTTACCCCTCCTTTATGGCAGCAGCCCGGATCAGTTGCGGTGCGATCCGGGCTGCAATCGTCAAGAGTGTGACCTTATCTCCGACGCCGGAGTGCCAAGCCGGCAAGACTGACGAGACCAGTCCCGAGAGCGAGCAAGCTACCAGGCTCGGGCACAACCTGAAGGTTATCTGCTGCCGTCCAGCTCCACTCCGCGAAGTGAACGATGAAGTTCACCTTCAGCTCGTTCGCACCGATTCCAGTCACCGGAACGCTGAACGAAACCCACGGAAACGCGTCCGCCCAGCGGTTCGGGTCTGCATCTCGGGCTACAGACGCGACCACAGTGCCGTTCCAAAGCACTTGAGTCGCAACGTTCCTCCAAGCGTCTCCGGAATGGGCTGCCGCGTAAATCTCGCCCGTCAACAGGCCGTCTCCAGTGAAGTTGACGATCTGCGTGATACTGCCAAGCGGTCCGCCCCAGTCGCCGCCCCAGGAACTGATAACGGCCGCAAACGGACCACCCGAGGGTGAAGCGGGCATCCCGAAGTCACCGGGGTTCTTGATGCCCACGCCTCCGCTTGCGATCCAGCCGTTCAGTCCGTCGTCGAACGTTCCGTTGACCACGCCGGCTTGCGCGCTTGCGGCCAGCACCAGCAGCGCAAGTGATACGAGGACTCTACGCATCCTTCTTCCCTCCTTTCCTCTTTTGGTTTTTTGCGCTCAGTTGGTGCGTCTTGCATCACGCACCCCCAGCAAACTTGGGGTTCCGACGGAATGCAGGACACACCGCCGCGCATTTCCCAGCCACTACCAATATTACTTACGAACACGAATTTGTCAATGACTAGAATTATAGGTATAAATACCTGTTTTTTGTTATGATCTTCACCCCTTGGTAGTGCGAAGCGCAATTCCTGGCCAATCTCTTGTCTCAAGTGTGCTAATCAAGAACTGAGTACAGGCCCGCATCATCGAAACAATTTATGTGCCAGCTCCAAGGATTGTTCTGTTTCATATCCAAAAACACCGTTATATACCCGTCGGCGCAAGTGACAACGGGTGTAGCCAACTCGCGCCATTGACAGTACCACTTCTGAGACTGGCTGTCCAACGGCGACCAAACAACCGTGTCGACAAACGGGTTTGTCCCCCCGGACGGGTCAATGCCGATTCTGTTCACAGCGGAATTCTCTGGGTTATCTCCGTGAAATACACAGCTCCAAGCGCGCGCTTGGTATTTGCCCGCGGCTACTCGAATGCGCTGGTAGACCCCACCGCTTTTTGTTCCGCCGTCGGCCGCACTGCCTATGAACCTAGAACCGGAATGCGCGGAGATACCCGCGAACCATGTCCCAGACTGTATACCATCAACCGTGCCGTAAACAGTCCAATTTGCTAGGTTCCCGGATTCAAATCCCGGATTCAAGAGGTAGTTGGTGCCTGTCCTATAAGAAAGGTCCGCTTCCGAGCGGGGTCTCAGGAGACGAACTAGCTTACCGTTAACTGCGGTGACTGCGGATATCCCAGTTACCGTTACGTACCTGCCTGTGTCCGGCAGGGGCAATCCTGAACAATCAACCCTTACACCTTTGAAACCTGACCCGTCTTGAATCCCTGACCCGTCATCCAAATAAAAGAAAGCACCGCCGGGGTCAACGTGCGAGACCCTGCCCCAGCTGCGCACAAGCAGTCCAACGTTGTTCAGACCGACCGAGTACGTGTCAGGAGGAGTGTCAAGCACAGCGCTTTGCTTGCCAAAGGCTCCACCGCCGAGGTATCGATTCGTCAGTCCTATCGGACTCAATAAACCGTTTGTGCCAGTACGCACGACACTTGCGCCGTTCAACATGCGCTCGCCGCTGATACTGACCAATGTGCCGGCGCACTGCACTTGGTCGCCTACCGAAACTGGGGCCGCGGTGAGTACTCCTATACCTGCCGTTCGGTCTTGACTCTCCAAATATATACGCTCCTGCGCTCCATTTACTGGGAACTGTCCCGTCACGACACCACTTATAATCACATATGAACCGTTCTCTGCGTGTTTGGCTGAGCTTATCGGAGTCAACGGCGGCAAGACGAAGCTCAGAGTTGTTGTTTGGCCGCTGTTTACCACAACCCCGGACTGGGTTATCTGAGCATACCCATTGCACTTGGCTGTAACACTGTATACCCCGGGCGGAATACTTTCGATTGCGTACGCACCACCATCGCCGGATACCGTCGTGTAGGAACCTGGTTCGGCGGTCACTATTGCCCCCATAAGGGGCAAACCTGAGGAGTTTCTGACCGTGCCCGCTACTCTACCAGGTGTAACGTTCCACGTGGTTTTCATCCAGTTGGCAACCGAAGTGCCGAAAACCTCGAAGTCAGCCCAACCAGGGGAACCAATTTGGAATACAAATACAGCTACGACTTGGTCTGCGCATCCCGCGCGATATACTTGCATCTGACGGATATAGGCTTCTTCTGTCAGCTTGTTCTGGTCGCGCCACCCGCCTCTGCATTTTGGATAGTCATCACACGACGGACAGTGGCCGCAAACTCGATCGCTGCCGAATTCGCCGATATACCACTCTTTTGTTCTTAGGTATGCATTATTGGCCAGTGCTATATCCCTGTGTCGAAACGCCAACCAGGGTGCGCAGCAGTTGACATCTAAATCGAAGTACTCATGGGTTTCGACACCATCTGAAGCATTGACGGCGGCGGTCAGATCAGAATCACTCCAAACGTTAGCATCCACCCATCCGACCCCGAAAGATCCGAAAATGATTTTGCCTTTGTAACCCAGCTGCCGTAGCCTGTTGGCGTAGTTGACGAATTCAGCACAGGTCCTCTTGCTCGCTGCAGGATTATCCCAATTGAACTCGTTACGGTATCCAACAGCGTCCGGCTTCTCCTGGAGGTTCGCAATTTTTGCCCAGACCATATCGGCGTATTGTACGCCAGTCCGGTTTGAGGGCAGACAGCCGTCGTCGTGGTATTGTTCATCTGCATCCCAGGGTCTGTAGAACACTTTTGCCCCGGTAGCCTTCGCTGCAGCAATGTTCCAGGCATAGTGAACTTTTATCCAAGGCGCGCCGCGCGCCCAATTTCCTATGTCGGTGCTCCATTCGATTATGTAGGGACAAATCGGTGGATTCGCTGCAAATGCGAGGCCGCAGGAGACAAAAATCGCGATCAGAACAGTTATCATGCAAAGAGCAGGTCGCACTTTCCCCACCTCTTGGCCAAATTCTAATTCAGATGAAGCGAACTTTTCCCTCCAGTTTGAACTTCACGTTTTAATCTGGCTAAACCTGCTGGATGAACGTTCTACACCGGATTATAGGGTGACGAAAGATTGTTCGACAACAACAGCGGGTGGGGGAACAAGCATGAAGCTACTCGCCGACGATGACGCAGTGGTTAATCCGTGCCGTGCAGATATGTAGCGATTGAGCTTGGTGCCAGCGAGTGTTATACTGCAATTTAGAGCAGTTTTAGAAAAAAGAGTTTTGAGGAGGGGAACGGTATTATGTTGCGATTCGGCGCATTTTTTGCGTGTGCTTTGCTGGCTGTGGCTGTCCTGCCTCCCTGTGCGTGTCGAGCAGCTAACAACAGGCCTCTAATTTTCGGAATGAACCCCGTGCCGATGGAATGGTGGGGCTATGATGCAGCTGTTTGGAACCCGTTGGAATTCGCAAAGATGGCGGAGGCGGGGTGCACATCAGCTAGAATAGGTGTCAACTGGGATCAGATCGAACCTGTCAAGGGACAGCGCGACTGGTCTTCCGTCGATGCGTGGGTGAATTACTGCTTGGACAACAACATAGAACCGGTCATACTTATCAACAGTACGCCTTCCTGGGCTTTGCCGGACAACATAGACCCGAACGTGCCATCACCAAACGCCAGGTATCCAGCCGGAGAAGATCACATCGAGGACTTCAACAACTGGTGCTTTGATCTAGCTCGCAGATTTCGGGGTCGAGCCAGGTACTACGAGTTTTGGAACGAAGCAAACGGATACGGTTGGTATACGCCGTGGGATCCAGATCCGACGAAGCGATTCGGTCGTGCCGACCTTTATACTCCCTGGTTGATTCGGTGTTACAAAGCGGTTAAGTTGGCTGATCCCACTGCTATGGTTTCCACAACTGGCATCGACGATGGGGGCGACGGCCACGCTGCTGATTTCCTGCGACTAATGTATCAATACGGTGCGAAAGGATATTTCGACGCCGTCGCTGACCATCCTTATCCGGCAAACGGCGGACCGTTCCAATCGTGGAAGCTCGACAACATACGATCCGTCTTGGATGCGAATGGCGACGCGCACGTCAAGGTGTGGATCACAGAGTTTGGCTACTCAATGGACCCGGCGAAGTACGCAACCTATCAGCAGTATATGACTGATTACTTTAACACTCTTACCCAGGACAAGTACGATTACGTACGCATTGCGACTTGGCACACAGCCGCGGATTTTCCGTGGGAAGAAGGCTATGGGCTGATGAAGAAAGACCTTAGTCCCAAACCGCCTTACACAACCTTCAAGAACTACCCCAAGCCGTCCAGACCCGTAGTCTCCAACGTAACCGTCACGGCTCTTTCGGCAACCAGCGTGCGCATAAACTACACCACGAACGTGCCTGCAAAAGGGCTGGTCATGTACGGACCCGACAAAACCTACGGGTTCGTCACCGCACGAGAGTCTACGGCTTCCACCTCTCATCAACACGTGCTAATCGGTCTTACGCCTGCGACTTCCTACCACTACCGCATTCGCACTGGCAAGGAAGGTGTAGAAGACGGGGACGCGTTCTCAGCTGACAGAACCTTCACAACCCCTGTTGGACAAGCTGTCCACATAACTTCCGGTCCAACTGTGAGCGAGGTTAGTCAGACGTGGGCCGTCATCACC
Source organism: Armatimonadota bacterium (assembly GCA_029907315.1). Taxonomy (GTDB): domain Bacteria; phylum Armatimonadota; class UBA5829; order UBA5829; family UBA5829; genus CALJES01. The sequence continues at coordinate 37,229 of JARYME010000018.1, forward strand.
TGGTGTACAGACGTGCCCTCTGATTCCGTGGTGGAATATGGCGAAACGTTCAACTACGGCTCAACGGTCTCCTCGCAAGAACTGACCACGAACCACACGATACGACTTACAGATTTGCAGCCTGGACGCAATTACCAATTTCGCGTCATATCTGTTGCGCCTGGATTTGCAGCTGCGGCAGTCGAAGGCAGACCGTTCACCACTGCGGCACCGCGCGCAAGCCTGCTTGAAAACGGCAGCTTCGAGTCAGGACTGCAGGGTTGGAACTTCTGGGAAATATACCCTTGGGGCAACGACAGCAACGGTGACGGAGTTGTGGATTATCCCAGTCACATTTCAGCTAGAACCGACGGAGGGGGTGCTTATGTCCCTTCACCCCGCTCCAAAGATGGTAATTACGCATTGGGTCATGACGTAGGGTGGGCGAGCGCGATCGGTGGAGTGTATCAGACCATTATAGTACCAAACGGAACGTATCTGGTGGGCGGGTGGGTGCATGCGGGCTGCGACGGTGGAGACGAAAAAATTGAACTCCGAGCAATTGATGGAGCTTTCTCTGGCGGACTACCTGGAGGGAAAATTATTGCTGGTTTTTCGAGCACCACAGATTGGACGTGGTGTGCCGACACAGTAGAGGTTACGTCTGGCAAACTGACTGTCTTGACACGTGTGAGTCAGTGGTGGGCGGTAGATATGGTTGCAGGCCACTTTGACGGTATACTGGTAGCTCCTTGTACCAAGTCCTCATTAGATGCGCTGAAATTGTGTTCTGACGGCGACGCTGTCGCTACAGACAGTGAGAATGTAGTGAGCTGCATTATCGATGCGAACACATTCTACATTCAAGAACCAACCCGCACCGCAGGTATTCGCGTGCACACATCGTCGCAGCATGCACTGAATGAAGGTGACAGAGTTCTAGTAGTGGGAATCCGACAGACCATATCTGGGGAACCAACGATAGAAAACGCCTCGGTCGTGCGGATCTCTAGCGGACCACCACCTGCACCACTGGGAATGACGAACAAGTCCATAAGCGCAGGTGAGTGAATACATCGACCACCAGAGCTTTTCGCTCACCTTGTACTATTTGTTCTTCGGATTTGCATACGTGAATCGACTTGGCGAGAATCGCTTTTATCACCCACCAACTGGCAGTGGTCTCGAACTGACAAAGGGAAACCCCCACACCGTCTGAAAATACTGGGCAGCAAAAGGCGTAAGTAAAGTAATTTCAAATCGAGGGACCAACTATTGTGATCTATACCCATTGACCTTTGCTGTCAAATTGCCCATAATACGAATGAAGGGGAATGGATTGGGTAATCCAGATAGAAGCGGGGTGATAAATGTGAACAGAATGCGCAGGGGTTTTACCCTCATCGAGCTTTTGGTTGTGATTGCAATCATAGCAATACTTGCCGCTCTCCTGTTCCCTGTGTATTCTTCGACCAAGGCAAAAGCTCTTCAGAGCTCGTGTTCGTCGAACATAAAGCAGATTGTAATGGCGCTAATTCGCTACGCAGACGACTGGAACGGCACGCTCCCTGGCCTTAACGCATTTGGTGACTTAGTCGATGCCAGCAATACCAAACCAAACAGAGGGCCTCTCTGGCAATACGTGAAGTCCCAAGAAGTATTCCAGTGCCCGGCACAGATATGGAAGCGAAATCCCACCAATTCTCTCGCGCCGCATAAGTTTAATTATACCTACACAATGAACGGTTACATGACGATTGCCGAAAGAGACCGCGGGCTAGCAGACTATGTTGGAGAAAAGGTGAGTAAGTCCAGAAACCCGTCTCAAACTATCCTTTTGGTCGACGAGAACTGCGACGAGACAAAGAATGAAGGACAGTACGTAGTAAACGATGCGCTGTTCATATGGGAAGACCGCACAGGCGATCGGCATCCCGGCTCAGAACACGTAACCACGATCAACGGCGCACGCTATCTTTGCAGCGGCAGTGCGCCGGTGGGATATCTTGACGGTCATAACAGCGTCGTCCCTGGACTCATAAAGTGGCAAAGCCCTGAGGGGAAAGCCCTTTTTTACAAATAAATGCACAACCTCGACCTGCGAACTATGACTCGTCGGTCGTGCAAAAAAATGGTAGCGGAGGTCGGGCTCGAACCGACGACGCCCCGGGTATGAGCCGGGTCCTCTAACCAGCTGAGGTACTCCGCCACCTTCACTTATTATAATACCAGAATAAGCGCCAGAACGTCAATCGAATCCACAGACTACCTGCGTCTTTGTTTCTCCTCACCGTTGGCATCCTTGTCGTCGTGGTGAAAAACGGGCAGGTAATCACGCCACACTTCGTTCTGAGCACTTGCAACGAACTTCGTAAGGCTTATGAAAGGCACGTACGTGGGTTTTCGCGGCTTTTGGCGAAGACGGAACCCTGCCTCCTCCAAAGTCTTGTCCCCTTTTAGATTGTTGCATTTCTTGCAGCAGCAAACGAGGTTGTCCCATGTGGTTGGGCCGCCTAGCCGTTTCGGCACGACGTGGTCGACGGTCAAATCCGGCCCGACATAACCGCAGTACTGGCACGTGTAATTGTCTCTAGCAAGTATGCTACGCCTCGACAGACGCAACTGAGGTCTCGGCCGCTTGACGTGGTTTCTCAACCTGATCACCGATGGCGAACGGAAGGACTTAGATACTGTATGTACGACTACCGAATCCTCGTGCAAGACATCTACCTTACCGAGGATGACCAGGTTAATCGCCCGTCTGAGTGTGCATATGTTCAGCGGTTCGTAATCGCTATTCAAAACAAGAACTTCGTGCGCCACTTGGCTGCAACCCCTTCTAACAAAAAAACCCACTACGACGCGTGCGTCGCAGTGGGTTACGTTGCAAACTGCACATGGAACAGGTGTTGTCGGACACACGCGCCGTCTTCAAGCATGCGCAGACTGCGTGCGATGGCACCTGCCCAATAACCGAGATTCTCGTCCTGATGGGTGATGAATGAATTCAGCATGTTCGGTGCCTATGCAAAATGCTCAAAAAACTCTAATGTCATTGTAGCAGCCCAATTAGATACTGTCAATACAGACTAATCCTGGGTAGTGTCAAGCCTTGTGTGTAAATTGCTTTGGCCGGTAGGCCTCATCCCACTGTTTGTTCTGATGTGTAAGCACTGAATAGAGCATGCGATCCACGCTCCGGCGATTGGTGAAGCACGATATTGTCCGGATTCGCCTGCGCACCTCTCTGAAGACTCTTTCTATCGGGTTGGTTGTGCGCATCGTCCTCTGGAATCGCTCGGGCACGAAGAAGAACTCCAGCAGCTCTTCTATGTCGGCTTCAAGGCAAGCAACTGCCTTTGGCTCCACGCCGATCCACTTGTCCCGCCAGGTCCGGAACCTCTTGACCGCTTCTGTACGGTTAGGAGCCAGATAGATCAGCCTGGCACCATTCAGACACGCCTCTTGGTTACACTTCTTGACCTTGTTGGCTATGTTCCGCAGCTTAT
>JARYME010000019.1 GCA_029907315.1 Armatimonadota bacterium
AGTGCTTACACATCAGAACAAACAGTGGGATGAGGCCTACCGGCCAAAGCAATTTACACACAAGGCTTGACACTACCTGCTTTTGACTTTCTGAAGTTTGACCATTCTGCTGAATTGTGGTATCATTTAACTGCACGTGAGGCGGAGTATTGCCTCCGGGTCTCGAACGGTCGAGAGACGCCAGAGTCGGCGCCGTACACTTCTCAGATGTAGTGTGCGGCGCCTTTTGTCATCTATGGGTGGACTAAGGGGCAAACGGATTGCGAATTAAGCCATTTCCAGAGGTTTGCATAGCTTGCGGTCTTTGTACGGTGTGGTGCCGCGTGGAGCACTCGGAGTCCCGCAGCATTTACAAAGCGTTCAAAACCGGTGCTCCTGAGACTGTTTCATGCGTGCGGGTTGAGCAGGATGGACCCCTATCGTTCGCAGTACAGTGTAGACACTGCGAGGAGCCCATCTGCGCTTACGCATGCATCACGGGAGCGATGAGCAAAGACCCTATAACCGGCGTGGTCACTGTGGACCGCTCCAAGTGTATCGGCTGCGGAACCTGCGTACTTATGTGTCCCAACGGCACTGTCAGCCTGGATGAGCGCTCAGGACGAGCCGCGGTGAAGTGCGATCTTTGCTCGGCGCGCGGCTTTCCGTCCTGCGTTGAGCACTGTCCCAACGATGCACTCTTGTTGGAGGACGAGTTGGGCGATGTGTAGTGGGTGCTTCGACTACGTTATAATCGGCAACTCAACCGCGGCTGTGGGTGCAGTGGAAGCAATACGCAGCATTGACAAGTTGCGGTCCATTGCTGTTGTGTCTGCCGAAGCTGAGCACACCTACTCTAGGCCGCTTATTACCTACTACCTGGCGGGGAAAGTTCACGAAGAGAACGTCTATTATCGGCCCAAGGATTTTTACGAAAAGATGGATGTTGCGTGTCACCTTGGGGTGGAGGTAGATTTAGTGGTCTGCGACGCGAGAGAGGTTCGCCTAACCGGTGGTGGAAAGCTTGGTTACGGCAAGCTTCTCATCGCGGCGGGCGGCGCTCCTATCGCGCCGGCCATACCTGGCATCGATCGTCCGGGTGTGTTCTTTATGAATACGCTCGAGGATGCGCGTCGGGCAAAGGGCTGGCTATCGCATACTCGGAGGTCTGTAGTAATCGGGGCAGGGCTCACGGGTATGAAAACCGCGGAAGCGCTGGTGCAGATGGGCAAGCAGGTAACCGTCGTGGAAATGGCAGACCGCGTGCTCCCCACAGTTCTGGATTCTCGGGCAGCCAATATTGTGAAGAAATGGTTCAGCAGCCGAGGAGTGGATGTGCTGACAGGTGTGATGGTAGTGGAGCTGGAGGGCCGCGAGGATTCGAACGACGTTTGGAGGGCAGTTCTGAGCAGTGGGGAGAGCATAGCTTGCGACAGCGTTTTTGTGACTGTGGGCGTGCGGCCGCGCATCGAACTGGTCCGGAATTCGCCGATTCGAACGGACAAGGGGATTCTCGTCGACCGCACCATGCGCACCAGCGTCGGCGATGTATATGCCGCGGGGGACATTGCCCAGGCGTACGAACCTATCACGGGCGAGCAGCGCGTGGTGCCCATCTTGCCCAATGCTTACATCGGAGGCAGGATTGCCGGAATCAATATGGCAGGTGGAAACGCCCGTTACAATGTTGGTATGAGCGCCAATTCGACAGCGTTCTTTGGGCTTAGTGTAATGTCGGCGGGGCTGGCGAACGTAGAGGACGGCAGTGATTTCCACATTATCACTAGAGACTCCGGTCTAGCTTATCGGAAACTCGTTTTTCGAGACGGTAGGTTGGTTGGGATGATCGCTGTGGCGGATGTTGAGGGCGTGGGCCTTCTGACCGGTATTATGCGAGACGGTATAGACGTGCATGGTCTCGAAGCCAAACTGCTCGACGGGACCATTCGCCTTATCGACCTGCCAGCAGATATCAGGGCTGCCAGACTGGAGGGCAAATCTCTGAAATGGACTTAGTAAGCCTTCTCAAGCTTAACAACCCGTTCGGCGACGACAAACGGCACGCAGCGTGCGCGATTTTCGGCATGATGAACGTGTCCGGTGAATTAATGCCGGGCGAGCAAGTTTTTGCCGCGATGAACAATATGCACGAGCGGGGCAACGGGCTGGGAGCCGGCTTTGCGGTTTATGGGTTGTACCCGCATATGCGTGATTATTATGCTCTGCACGTGATGTTCACAGACGTGCGCGGTAAGACCGCAGCGGAGGAGCTACTCAGAAAATCCTTTGTCCTAGAGGGTTCCGAGCCGATCCCTACACGCAAGACGCCAGGAATCTCAGCGGAACCGCTCCTATGGCGGTATTTCCTTGCACCTCTAGATACATCCCTCGGCGAAGACGGCGAACAGGACCTTCTGATGGACATGGTATTAAGGCTTAATACCGAAGTTCCGGATACATTCGTCTTTTCCTGCGGCAAGAACATGGGCGTCTTCAAAGGTGTGGGTTATCCGGATCAGATAGCCCACTTCTATCGACTAGAAGATTATTCAGGCTATATTTGGACGGCGCACAGCCGTTTCCCAACGAACAGTCACGCCTGGTGGGGAGGTGCTCACCCGTTCTGTCTAGTCGACTGGAGCGTCGTTCACAACGGTGAGATTAGCTCCTACGGTACAAACAGGGCTTTCCTTGAGACATTGGGTTACCGGTGTACTCTGTTTACGGATACGGAGGTCATGGCGTATGCGGTCGATCTGCTGATGCGTCGTCAGAAGATGACGCCAGAGCTGTTCGCAAAAGTAGTCGCGCCGCCGTTCTGGGAGGAAATAGACGCTATGGCCGAGCCGGAGCGTACGCTGCACACCGCTTTGCGAGTGACCTACGCGGGGCTGCTTATGAACGGGCCCTTCGCAGTAGTTATAGCTAACGGGGAACAGATGATCGCCCTCACGGACCGGATACGTCTGCGCCCTCTTACTGTTGCCGTTCGGGGCGATATATTCTACGTCTCGTCCGAGGAGGCAGCCATAAGGTTTGTGTGTCCTGGAGTGGATGCGGTGTGGACACCCAAGGGCGGTGTGCCGGTTGTGGGCCGGCTGGGCTTGATTCCAAAACCTGAGCATGCTTCGGACAACGTGGGTGTTTGCGTTACTGCGTGCGGAGGATATCGAGATGCCGCGCAAAGCTAGCGATTTTGGGATCCGGTCGAACCGCCTGCCTGAATATGCGGTTGACAGAGACTACGAGCTCTGTATCGGCTGTGGAGTATGCATTCGGCAATGCTCCTTTGATGTCCATTATTTGGACGAGGACCACGATACGGTACGCAGCCGCTCGGAGTTGTGTGTCGGATGTCATAGGTGTTCCGCTTTGTGTCCAACTCGCGCACTGGCTATCAAGCCCAATCCTGCGCAGTACAGAGCGCACGGCAGTTGGTCCGGCGAGCACGTGAAAGACATCAACCTGCAGGCGGAAACTGGCGGGGTGGTGCTGACTGGTTCCGGCAACGACAAGAGAGCACCTGTCTATTGGGACAATCTTCTCATCAATGCCAGTCAGGTAACCAACCCATCGATCGATCCGCTGCGCGAGCCGATGGAGCTCCGAACTCATCTTGGGGCAAGGCTTGACGCCGTAAACATCCAGGCCGGATCGCTTGACTCGCGCTTGCCGCCGACCATTCCGATAAGCACTCCCATAGTCTTCTCTGCTTTGTCCTACGGGGCGGTAAGCTTCCAGGTACAGTTGGCTCTTGCACAGGCAGCTCAAGAGCTGGGTACGCTATGGAACACGGGTGAGGGCGGATTCCATCCTAGGCTCAGAGAATACGGCAGCAATACTATAGTGCAGGTGGCGTCGGGCAGGTTCGGAGTCGATCTGGACTACCTCAATTCGGCAAGAATGGTCGAGATCAAGATCGGTCAGGGAGCAAAACCGGGCATCGGGGGTCACCTGGCGGGAGAAAAGGTAAGCAAAGACGTTTCTGCCACGAGGATGATTCCGGAGGGTACAGATGCAATTTCTCCGGCTCCGCAGCACGACATCTATTCCATAGAAGATTTGCGCATGCTTGTATTCGCGCTTAAGGAAGCTACCAACTACAAGGTTCCGGTGTCAGTGAAGATCGCTGCAGTCCACAATGCGCCCGCCATCGCAAGCGGCATGGTTCGCGCCGGTGCGGACGTCATCGCGATCGACGGTTTCAGAGGGGGCACCGGAGCCGCCCCAAAAGTTATACGTGACAATGTGGGGCTACCCATAGAGTTTGCTTTGGCTGCTGTGGACCAGCGCCTGCGCGACGAGGGTATTCGCAACAGGGTTTCGATTATAGCTGGCGGCGGCGTGCGCAACGCAGCTGATGTGGTAAAAGCCATCGCGTTGGGAGCGGATGCAGTATACGTCGGTACGGCGGCTCTGATTGCAATAGGCTGCACGCTGTGTCAGAAGTGCTATTCCGGGAAGTGTAACTGGGGTATTGCTACACAGGATCCCTACCTGGCGAAGCGTGTCAATCCCGACATCGCGCGCAGACGTCTGGTGAACCTGGTAAAGGGCTGGTCTCACGAGATCAAAGAAATGCTCGGCGGTATGGGAATCAATGCCATAGAAAGTCTTCGTAGCAACCGCAGCCAACTGCGCGGCATTGGGCTGACCGCGGAGGAGTTGTCGATACTTGGAGTCAAGCCCGCAGGCGGTTGAGGAAAATGTGCACTACAGGACTATTTGCAGAGATAGACGCACTCGGCTTGTCATATTCAGAGCTGAATCAGCGCGTCAGGATTGCCGTAGAGAGCGGTGCGCGGCGGTTGGTTCTTCGCAATGTTGCCGGCCAGCGTTATATAGGCACCAACCTGTACGGGTGCGCCGACAGGCAGGGACTCAGCGGGCTCCTGCTGGAGATTCATGGTACTCCCGGGAACGATCTCGGAGCTTTTCTGGACGGGCCTACCATCGTGGTTTATGGAAATGCCATGGACGGCACGGGAAACACCATGACCTCGGGGCGGATAGTCATCCATGGGCGAGCCGGGGACATCACTGGTCTTTCGGCGAGAGGCGGCGAGATATTCGTCAGGGACAGCGTCGGCTATCGGACAGGCGTGCATATGAAACAGTACCAGGGCAACCGACCGGTGATTGTGATCGGCGGAACAAGCCAGGATTTCTTGGGTGAATACATGGCCGGCGGGATTATCATACTGCTTGGGCTGCACCTGAAAGCGAATGAGCCTCACGCATGTAATCGCCTCTGCAGCGGTATGCACGGCGGGGCTGTGTTTGTTCGGGGAACGCTCCGCCACGGCAGTTTAGGACATGGTGTCAGCGTCCAGCCCCTAAATGCCGATGATAGGCAGCTGGTCGCGGTTTATGTCTCGCGGTATGCCGAACTTTTTGGGGCGGACGCTGACTCTATTATGAATGCTTCTTTTACTAAACTCGTTCCGGCTACCGGCCGACCTTACAAGCAGCTTTACGCTTACTGAAGGGAATCATTTACCAGCGGCGAATGAATAAAGTATGAGCACGTCAAAGATTACACGTCGAGAATTCATTGTCCGCGCTGGGGCTGTAGCAGCCGCCGCACTACCGCTTGTCGGTAAGGAACTCGGAGCTGACTCACCGAGCCGCCCAAACTTTGTTTTCATACTCACCGACGACCAGCGTTTTGACGCAATGAGCTGCGCGGGGCATCCGTTCCTCAAAACGCCGAACATCGACCGCATAGCTCGAGAGGGTGCACTTTTTAAGAACGCGTTTGTGACAATCTCGCTTTGTTCTCCGAGCCGCGCGTGCTTTCTGACAGGCAGATACGCGCATTCTCACGGAATCAAGGACAACAGAACTCCTATGAGCGATGATGTCACGACCTGGCCGAGGCTGCTTCAGAAGGCCGGTTACGACACGGCGTTCATAGGGAAGTGGCACATGGACAGTCAGGAAGGACCAAGACCAGGGTTCAACCGGTGGGTCAGCTTCAAGGGTCAAGGAAGCTACACCGATCCGGTTATAAACGTGGACGGCGTGACCTCGAAGCACACGGGGTATATGACCGATATCCTTACGGACTACGCGGTAAGCTGGCTCAAGAAGCCGCGCAAAGAACCGTTCTGTCTGTATCTTTGCCACAAGGCTGTTCACGGGCCGTTCACACCTGCCGACAGACACGCGCACATCTTCGACCACATCAAACCGCAGTGGCCTGTAAGCTCCCAAGAGGATCTTACCGGCAAGCCTGACTGGTTCGTGAAGCGTCAGCAGATGCGTCGCGGAAAACAGACCGACGAGGAGTTCGCTGAGTTTGTTCGGCGGTACTACGCGACAGTAGTGGGTATTGACGAGAGCGTCGGAAAGGTGCTCGCCGCGTTGGACGAGCTCGGCGTGACGGACAACACCGTGATAGCATTCGCGGGTGACAATGGGTTTTTCATTGGTGAACATGGGATGCTGGACAAGCGTGCCGCGTATGAGGAGTCCATTCGGATCCCATTCGTGATGCGTTACCCGAAGCTGATAAAGCCGGGGACGACGATAGAGCAGATGGTGTTGAACATCGATCTATGCCCGACGATGCTTGATATCGCAGGTGTACAGATCCCAGGGGACGTGCACGGACGCTCGCTCAGACCTGTGCTGACCGGTGGTGCAAAGGACTGGCGCGAGGATTTCCTTTATGAGTACTTCTACGAGCCGGCGTTTGTTACACCCACAATCAGAGCTGTCCGAACGCAGAGATGGAAGTATGTGGAATATCCTGACTCTGAGTATCCGTCGGAGCTTTGGGACCTCAAAAACGATCCGCACGAGATGACCAATCTGATTGGCGATCCGTCCAAGGCTGATGTCATCTCGGATATGAAAAAGCGTCTCGAACGACTGCTCCGCGAAACCTCGTAACAACCGGCTCTTCTTCCACTCAGCCTGCAGATGAAAAAGGCAGGTCCGGGGCATGAGCTACCCCGGACCTGATAATTTGCTGCTCTATTTTGCAGCGCTGTGGATCGACAGTTCTGGTCCTAGTCTACTTTCGACGGCGAATGATCCTTCCTAGTCCCATGAACCCTGTTCCCACTGCGAATACGCTGAGCATCGACGGTTCGGGGACCGTACTGTAGAGGTCATAGCCGCCGTTGGCGTTGATTACAAGCGCGTAGACTACGTTGCCTTCGCAGTGCAAGGCTGCTATGTCTCCAGTGGGATCAGGGGCACCCTCATCGTACATGTTCAGGTAGGCGTCTCTACGAATGACATGCCCCCTGTAGCCAAACAGGTTGTTCGTGGCACTGGCGATTCCGAAGCTCATCCAGGCGTCACCATTTGCATCGGTATCAAGTGCTGATACCCACCAGGTCGCGCCAGCGTCGGCGTCGGTGTTCAGTGCGTGCCACACATCAGATCCACCCTGGCCAGCGGGATTATTCCAACGGCTCATAATGTTGCGATTGCTTGTGCCGCGGCCCCCTGCCCAGAGCCTGTTCTGTACCGGGTCGTAGGCTAGTGCGGTCACCCAGTCTCGCCCCCAACCTGGGTCACTGACATTTGCGGATATGCGGTTCTGTGTCCAGCTTATGAGGTCTGCGCGCCACTGCTGGTTGCCCATCTTTATGACCGCGAACATGTCGCCGCCTATCCACTCCAGGTCGAACATCCTGTGAGTTTCCGACCAACCGTTGTTTACGTTGTTTATAGGAGCCTCTTCGACCTGGGCACTAGCCACATCGTAGCGCCAGAGGAAGTGATACTTCCAATAGCTGTCGGCGCCGTTTTGCGTCCAGTAAAGGTTGCCGTCGGCGCCCACCGTCAGGCCGCCGATTCGGTTCTTGTCGGCGGCAGGACCCGGGCTGTAAATCCCTGTGACCGTGCCGTCAGGATTGATCCTTATGATTCTGTTAGGCACGCCCGAGTTGTAGGACCAGTTGATCTCCAGCCAGTTCTGGAGGCCGTAGATAGCTCCGTCGCCGGCTTTGACCAGCTTCGTGATACCACCTGGGTATCCAAGCGCGTTCAAATCTACGTCGATTTTCCCACCACCGGCTTTGTATATCGTCAAGCCGCCCGGTGTGCCGTTGTTGTTGCCGTTAACGGCCGTCGCGTAGATGTTGCCGGCGTTGTCTACGGCGATGTCGTTGAAGCGAATGCGCTTGGCGTCCTGCATTAGGCTGACTTGCGTCGTAAAGCCTGAGGTGCCTATCTTGTACCAAGGCGCAGCAAGCGCACTACTTGCGGCTACCAGTGCCGCAAGCACAGTCAGTGAAAGTACAATCTTCAGTCTCATGTCTCCTTCTCCTCCTGTCACTTTGATGAATGGTATGTTCTGCCTCTCTTTGCCGGACTGAACCTCATTAATCGTTTTAGCCCGACATTCCACCATTGTCAACCGCTTGACATGAAAACAGGTATTTTTACTGGTTGTCCAGGCTCGTCAGCGCTGGTTATTGGCAACCGAACATTTTGTGCCTATCGCGTTCGAGACATCTGAGTTTGCCATACCCTGGTTGCCCACGATTATGGCAGCGGTGACACCAGTACGCACTCGGACTTTGTTCTTATTAGTGTCGACGAAAGTGCATCCCTGGACGGTTAGTCTCCCTCCGCTCGCATCTATGGCATATTCACCCGTGTTGTTCTTGTCCCATTCCATGAAGTTGCATGCATCGAACTTGACCGAGCCTCCCTCAACAGTGGCTATTCTGTTGGATGCTCCCCAGAACGAGCAGTTTACAAGGCTCACATACCCGCCGTCGGGACCGACATAGAGCCCCACAGAGGTTGCAGTGGCGTTTGCAACGAACTGACCGTTCGTTATCAGCAAGCCAAACGGCGCCGCGGAGTCGACACGAACGGCTATGTCGCTACAGTCCGAGCCTATAGACAAGAACGTTCCATTGCAGTTGCCTTTGGCGGTTTGCACAAAGTGATATCCAATCTTGTAGCCGAGCACGAAGGTGTTCGTGACATACTCCCAATCGGTGCGTCCGAATTTGAACGCCGTTGCATTCTGTTGGGTATAACTTATGAGACCCTGCGTCCAGAATGGCCAGAGATGGACGTCCTGGATGCGTCCCACATCATAGCACTGGTCCACGTAGATTCCCAGGTTGAGCGGCTGACCGTATAGTCCTCGAATGTAATGCCTGCCGCAAGGGTAAGTTCCAAAATCGACACCGTTCCACGGATTGTAAAGCAGCACATCGATTATCGAGCAGTCATCGCCGATACCTCGAATGCACCACGGATACGGAATCGGAGCGTTCATACTCTGGTCTGGATAAAGGATGCAGATTCCCTTCAGGGTAGAATGCTCCGCTAACGTTATGAACGGCGTGCCACCTTCGTTGTTGGCACCTTCGTAGGCAAGCAAAGTGGTAGCGTAAGCGCCGGAGTAGTTTCTGCCTGGGGGAGCTCGAAATACGCCTTCCAGTGTTACCCCGGTCGGTATCGTCAAATGACCGGCAATCTTGTAAGTACCTGCTGGCACCCACACTACGCCACCTCCAGCCTGGGAGGCCGCATTGAGAGCGTTCTGAAATGCTGTGGTGTCGTCGGTGACTCCGTCTCCCCGGGCACCATATGCCTTGACGTTGATCATAAGCTTGGCATCGGGTGCCAGTTTGTCCCAGCTCACCGCACCGGAAGCTATTTTTGCATTGGTGACGGCGTATGCACCAAGGTCACTGCTCATCACTTGACCGTCGCGAATGTGTGTAGTGGTAATAGATGAGTCGGCGATCTTTTCGGCAGTCACGGCGTTGTTGGCAAGGTGAGTCTTGCCTACAGCCTTTTCCTGAATGGCTTCTGGGCCGACTGCTCCGGGCGCCAGCTTTGGGGCTGTTATGGAAGCGTCCGGCACGGTTTCGGCGGTCTTGGCTAAGAACGCGTAGCCGACGCTTACTATGCGGACTCGCGGATTGAGAGTTGTGCCGTTCACCTGGGTTTCAAGCCAAGTTTCCCCCTTGAATGCCGCGTCTGGGATTGGATTTGTCGACGTTGATGCCGAGCCCAGCAGTACGGAGAAAAGCCCACCGGATACCTGAACGGGCTGCGACTCCGTCCAAATCGGGTCACCGCCGCTTTCCTGGGTGTACAGTCTAAATGTCAGGAGGTAAATGCCGTCGGGAACAATGCGGCCTTCAGCATCGGTGAGCTTACCTTGGTAGGAAATCATCGGTGGCACTGAGGCAAAACTTTTACTCGACAGCACCCAGCAACAGAGCAAAGCAAGACAAACACGAAGCACCGCTTGTTTCATATCGGCTCTACCTCCATTTCACAGCTGCGGTGTGGCAAATGTCGACATCGGGTGTTCTTTGTAATGTCTGTACTCAACAACGTTTGCGCAGCTGCGCTGTAAGGATTTCACTGTCCGGTACTGGCGCCGCGCGCACAGATCACTATGCTGCCTATGACGAATCTTTCGCCGGCGGGCGTGGTTCCCAGCGTGCCGATAACATTTACTATGCTGCCCCTAGCCGGAATCAGTGTCGAAAACGGTGTGACAACGAGCAGCCCTGACGTGCGGTTCTGTTCCTGGATGTAGAAGAAACCAGCGAAATCCGCAGCCGATGTGGTTGTAACCTTTCCCACGATGGAAACGTAAGCACCGTCCGGAAGGGTCTTAGCAGCACCGATAGCAGTCAGCACTCCCGGATTCGGAGCTTCGCCCGACCAGAAGCCGATCCAGTGCAGGAAGTTCCCGTCACGAGCGAAACCGGCGGCGGCTTGTCCAATCGAGGAACTAAGATGGATTCCCCCACCTTGCGCGGTACAGCCGGCTGCGTTGATCGAGCTCCAGTCGATTCTGAACCCTTCCGCCCAGACCCGCGCGCAGAGAACACACAGCGCCGCACACACTAACTGATATTTCAACTTTCCGGACCGGGACATTCTAGTGTTCCTAACCGTTTTCCACATCGCAATCTAACCCCGCTGCAGGGTTTTGTCAAGGAGGTGCAAACCGTGGAGGGAGTCTGTAGTTATATCGTTTGCGTTGATCAGGAGCCACGTCGGGCTGAGCTTGTTGAAGTGGTAGTAGCGACTGCCGCAATGCCTGGGCGATGAATGCCGGCCAACGGGGTGCGCTGCCTGGTCGGGTCTTCACGTAGAAGCTTATTGGCCCCACCGATGCTTGTAACCTAGCCGGAGTCCGGCTGCGTATCCGGTTCTGTGGCTTCTGCGGAGGGTTGCTCTGCGGCGTCTTCGTTAGTAACGCCCGCTTTCTTAAGCGCGAGGCTCATCGCCGTTTCTTCCGGTTCAAGACTTACCCCGAGCTCCGCAATCAACTTCTGTGCTTCACGGCGTGTCTCGTCGGTAGCTTCATCGAAGAGGAGGATTGCCACGGCATCAACCACGAACTCCACGTTAGGCACCGCGAGCTTGATACCGTTCAGGTAGGTGTAGTTCATCAGGTGCAGAGCCTCGTCTAGTGTCACTGCCGGTTTAACGTGGCACTTCGTATTGAAAAAGTGTGGGCAGCCGTCGTCGGAAACGAAACACCTGGCTATAGACAGCGTGCGCACTAGCAGTTCTATTGCCTTCTCGCTCACCCAACTCATATTCGCTGCGGCATAGAGCTGTAGCTCAGCCACAAGATCGTCATATGTCTTGGGGGAGTCGGACAGGTAATCCCACGCGTGCGCGACGAGGGTTTTTCTGTCAGACCAAGGCAGCAGTTCCAGCTTTTTGTAGGTTCTGAGTATGTCCTTGTATGATTCCAAGGCAGATTCGACAGTCGAATAGTCGTAGTCTACAAGATCTTCTCGTACCAGTTCGGGATCGACCTGGTAAGTGGCGTCAAACACCAGACCCTCTGCTCCGCTTCTGTGAAGGATTCTTGCATAGCCTGCCGCCTCAGCAGCCTGCGCAAATTCGTGAAATGTGACGAAACCGTACCTGCCAGGATAGAATGTGGAATCCAGCTGACGCATCCTCACCTGCACAAGGGAATCGGATGCAGGTAGGCCGTCTCGTCCGCACGATGCTACGGCTTTGGCAAGTAAAGCGAATGCTTTTCTGAGCTTGCTGCTGAGCTTGACCTCGCCTACAACAGTCGCCTCGTCTGTCGTCGGGGCGACTTGCATCCCAGGGGCGGCGAAGGTCTTTTCCAGAATCTCGTCCGCAAATATGAACAAGTCGCAGGCGTCGGCAAGAAGCTTGCTAGTGCTGGTTTCACAGTGGCCAATTCCCATCACAAACTTGCCGTAGCGCTTCAGCTTCTGGACGAGCGGAACGAAATCCCTATCTCCTGAGACGATTACGAACACGCTGGGCGACGCCGGCTGCACCGCCATTTCAAGTGCGTCGAGCGCAAGCTGTATGTCTCCAGTGTTTTTGCCTTCAGCGGAGGTAGACAGCTGTACCATTTCAATGATGTTGGTTCTGAACTCTTGCACGAACCCGATTAAAGGCTGCCTCGACCAATCACCGTAGGCTTTGATCGAAGCTATTCTGCCTTCCTCACGGATGCGGTCGATTATCGGCTTCAGGCGTAGTCGCACGCCTGCCTTCCAGAGTTCGATGAGTAGGTTTTCCGCATCGATGAAAACGGCTATGCTCGGTGCGCGGTCATCTACTAACATTTCTCGCCCCCTCTGCCGCTTGCGCGGCTCAATCGCTTGCCCGTTGACACAGCAGCGCTTCTTCTAATTACATTGTATCACGTCTCGGTCGCGACGCGTGCCGGGCAGCTTAAGCAAGGGGTAGTTTTAAGTGTCAGTGTTAGTGCAGCTGTTATGTGCCGCTCGGCGGTGCGGTGTCGGAACTAGTTTATGACTACGGCAGGTTGGTTGATGCGGTATAAACGGCGGGTGAAGCGTGCTTATCCGGTGCAGATGCGGCGACACCCATTCCCAGGTTCACAGTCAGGAACAGCAGCAGATAGGTGCCCACGTATGTTATAATGGCGGTCCTGAGCATGAGTCTTACGAACCTGGGGCGGTATTGTTTAGACCACTCGGCTATAAACACCGGTAAAACCATTAACGTCAGCTTCATCATAACGAATGTGCCGATCCCATATCTCAGGTAGAATGCCATTAACGGATTGCCTTCTCGCGCGCCTTGAGACTGTAGAAGGAAAAGCGTGGACAGCAAATCGGCCGCGCATATTACTATTAGAACCATGCTTTCGCGTGTAAGGGTCACGGTGTGTCCTCCGCAGTCCTCTGCTATAAATGTTGTTCCGTCTTACCTGAGAATTTTTACATGCTCAGTGGGAATGCACGCACCTTAAGCCGCGGACTGCTGCGTCGGCTATATGTTTAGACGCCCACGGTGGTCAGGTAATTACACAAATTGGGAAAAGCTGTTTCGGGGGTGGCTGTAGGATGCATACGGCGCGGCTCCTGGAAGATAGGCTTTTCTCACTGCTGAGGCTGATCTTCGACAGGCGAGACCCGATGCGCTTCTGGTTGGCTGTGACCGCAGCGTGTGCGGTGGTCCTTATTCTTATAGGATTGGCAACGCGTCCCGAAAAGATCGACGCGAATAACATCCTGAGCCCTTGGGATCGTTCGATAGCGCCGCCGGCTTACGTGGATAGGGATCAGATCAAAGTCATTGGGCGCGAGGGGCCTTCGCCTACGGCCGCGAACGCACGTGTCGGCACAGCGGCAGAGCATGCGCAGGCGAAAGGTGACCGCTCGAGAACCGCATCTCGCCTGTCTTCGGAGCTCGATTCCGACCGAGTGCGTTCTTCGGGACACGGTGGCTAGGAAGACCCGGTTTCAAAATCCACCGGACCACGGTTGAGCGCGCGTATTAAATGTCGGTGGCGTATTCTCCCGAGCAGGACCTGCGCCGGCAAGCTGCACTTTGGTCTAGCGTGCTTCAACTCGCTGCTAGGATTTCGGTAGCGAGCGGCGGTATTCGTCGTCATATAGACCTATCCGCTCGACCGGAATCTGCTTGAAGCCGAGCTTCAGCGCGGGTGACTCTGACTTCAGGCGGAAATCGAGGTTTGGTGCGTCGACAAACATCGGGTCTTGGTCGGTCAGGTTATCTCGCAGTTCTATCCATTCAGGTTTCGCGCCGATCAAGGCAAGCCACTGTTTGTCGCCCACCACGATGTTCCGAACAATTTGGTTGCCCTTCGGAACGCGAGGTTCGTCCTCAAGAAGCGTCGCAAGCTCCGGGTAGCGTTCTGTGTAGGGAGGTTGCGTCGCATTGACTTCTTTCAACCGGTCGAAAAGGATTGGGTAGGTTCCGTCCCAATACTCCTTGGTCCAATCTGCCAGACCGCGTGCGTCCACATGGACTGCGGGTTTACACTCGACAAATATATTGTTTTTGATGATGTTATCGCGTCCACCGCCGATTAGCACTGCCCTGTTTGCTTTGTAAAAGATGTTTCCGTAGACGCGCGTACCGCACGTAAAATCGTCGAGGTATACCGCCATTGTTTCACTGAACTGGTGTGCAGAGTACTTGTCCGCGTACGAGCCGAGGTCGTGGAAAAAGTTGAATCGAACAACATTTCCTCGCTGGCTCCAGTCGCGGCCCATATAGAACGCCCCCGCGTCGCCGGTTTCGTTGCACACGTGGTGGATTTCGTTAAACTCAATGATGTGGTCGTTGCCGTGAAGAATTATGGCGCTGTGCGATGCGGAATACATCAGGTTGTGCGCGACCCTGTTCCCCACGCCGCTGACCATTACTCCGGGTCTGTATGTGCGGTCCCAACGGCTGAAATGGTGAATGCTGCAGTTCTCAACGAAGTTGCCGGCCGGTGTGAGGGTCTTGCGATCTCCGCCTCCGAGTGCGACACCACCATCGCCGGTTTCGTAGATGTCACACGAAAGCAAACCGTTGGCTTTGCCGCCGTCGATGCTGACGGCATAGGTGCCAACGTTGCGAATGACACAGCCCGCTAGGACAACATTCTCACATCCTTCCACGACAACCGCCGTCCCGCGGCACGCCTCAATAATCAGCCCTTCAAGTCTGATGTGTTTGGCGCCGCTGATCCGGATCATTGGTTCTTCGATCATCGAGACTACCGCTCGGCCTTTGGAGACAGGCTCGGGAGGCCAGAAGTAGAGGAAACCTGTGTTGCGGTCCAAATAGTACTCCCCAGGCGTGTCGAGCTCTTCCAGCAAGTTGAGCGCGCGCCAACGCTTGTGCGGTTGGTAGCCGTAGCAGCCATGAGGAGGTTCGGTGTAGATTTCGCTAGAGCTCAAGTCGATCGATCTGACTTTCTCGTAAGAATCTGCCCACGCCCATGTCCAATAGCCGTGAACCCAGATGTCGTCGGCTTGTGTCCAGCGGGAAGGGCGGTCTCCAGAGTAAGTAAACTTGCCTCCGTTCGGACCGGCAGGCACGTCGGCAATCTCCGACCATCCCCCGTTGGGCCATTCGGCCAGAGTCATTGGACGGTCGTTGAAAAACAGCTCAAGATGAGCAGGGGTGATCGGTCGTCCGAAACCGCGGTTGGTAAGTCGACCGAAGTCGGTGATACCCTGTGCTTTGAGGTCGGTCCAGAGTACTTTTCCTGCACAGGCCGGGTCCATCCTTGTAAGCACGTGTGGGTCTGTGACCGGTTTGAATCCGCTGATCTGCAGTCCTCCGACTAGCCTTACGATCTCCCCTTTGCAGCTTCTGTAGACCACTGGCGCGCATTCTGTACCGCCGTCTTCGGCAGTGAGAGAAAACGTCGAGAGCAGCGGGTAAGAACCACCGCGCAACCATACGGTTACACTGTCTAGGGCTCTACCGCCATCTGCCCGAGCCAGTCGGACAGCATCCCTAGCTCGGGTCAAAGTGCGCAGCGGTCTCGAAAACGTGCCGGGGTTCGCATCGTTCCCGTCGGGCGAAACGAAAAATTCGAGCTGGCCTGCCAATGCAGGTGACACCGCTGCTGCGGCGAGAAGAAAAATGGTCAGTGTTCGCGGCTCCATCCCGTGTTGGCTCCCGTGTCGGTTCACTCCCCCTTTTTATCCCGCTGCGAGCAAGCTTGAGCAACTGGTCTGCTCAGAGTCCAAACTGCTTCAGTTGCGCCTGGATGCGCTACATGCGGCATTGGGGGCTAAATACGGAATAATGCAAGAGAACCACTTATTGGTGGTATACTGCAAGTATACAACATGCGAGCAGGTGCAGAATCAATGGTCTGGCCCCGCACAAGACTTCTTCGCCTGCGGAATCTCTTGATAGAAAGGAACAAACAAATGTCGAAAACAGCAATCTTCGTCCTCGCACTGGTCGTGGCAGCCTTGGTGGTTCAGTGCGCAGAAGTCTGTGCGGCAACCAGAACCACTCCGGTCGAGGTCAACAACGCGCCTACGGTCAAAATCGACCCCACAGCCAATACTGTGAAAGCAGAGCAGAACGGCCCGTGGAACGTAGAGCTCAGTGCCAGTGCCAACACCGTAAAGGTAGACCCTGCCCAAAACACAGTCAAGTCTGAGCAGAGCGGGCAATGGGCTGTTGCCATACAAGGCACCCCATCTGTAAGTGTTGAACCGTCGTACCGCAAAGTTACCTTGTTCCCCGACGGAAATCGCATTCTCAGCGCGGGCCAGTCCTACGATTCTGCCTTGATCGATTGCCGCGGTTTCAAAGAGTTGCGAGTGATAGTACATTGGGAGGCCACGAGTGCGCCGCGAATTGGGGTTTCGTACCAGGGTTTGGTTGGCTTCTCTGACCTGGGGTATTATATGGGCAACGTTAACAACCTTGTTACTGATCCCTCTTTTACTTACGGGAGCAGGGGTATTGTGCCGGGCACCAGGGCCGCACTGAGCTTTCCTGTTGTAAGCGACTATATGAAGGTTTGGGTGCAGGCAACCGTATCCACTACGGTTTGGAGTTCGTACTGCTTCGCGTACCTGGTGAACTAATCTCTCGGGGGGCGACTCTGCCGAACAGGCAACGGGTAGTGGAAGCTGACTACGGCGTTGGCCGCCCTCCAACAATTCCCATTATTTGAGCGCAGACTCTCTGCATAATCGGCTGGGCGGATTTTCTCACCTCAAGAAGACGTCTCCGAGCCACGACTTGTGCACGACTCACAGCTGACTACGGCTTTTGGCTTTTTGGTATCGCGTTCGAACGCTGCGTGTTTTGAAAGACTACCATAGGTGTTGACAGCGCTGCTTCATGGCGGTAGTATATAGTTGACGCCAGCAACTAGTGCCGCGCACTTGAATATGGTGGAATCCCGATGGACAGAGAGCGAGCAAAGCAGCTTGTGGACCTCTTGGACGAGGTAATATGGAGGTTCGGAAGTCAAGGTTCAGACGGTTACTGCTGTGAAGATATCTCCTACGTTGAGTACCGGACGCTGAAGGTGCTGGCGAAGGTGGGTTTCCTCACGATGCAGCAGCTGGGGCAGCAGCTGGGATTTACCAAGAGCGGTGCAACCCGAGTTGTCGATCGACTTGAAGCGGCTGGCTATGTGCGCCGCGAACGCAGCGAGTACGACCACCGGGTATGCTGCGTTACCCTAACGGATGCCGGTCGCGAGCTTTTGGAGCGGGTTGTGGAGGAATATGCTCGCAAGGTCGAAATGTCGCTGGAAAGACTTGATCCAGATATGCAGGACGTTTTGATGGCATCGCTGAGGAGTTTCGTACGCACATTTTGCGGCGGCTAGTTACCGCCAATATAGTTGCTGATGACAACTAAGTGTGAAGCACAAGGACGCCTGGGAGGCACCCATATGAGTGTTACAAAGAACTGCTGTGGAGACTCTATCGAATCACCGAAGCAGCGGCTGCTGGTGAAGTGCTGCCCGCTATCTCTACAGATACTCTTGGGATTAGCGATTTGGATACTCGTATATGTCCGGCTGGATTCTTTCGCCAGGTGGGTCACTTACGATCTTCTAGAGTTCAGGAAAGGCGGGCATCTTGCCGGTGCGACAGAGTTCTTTGTGGCTGATGCCCCCAAGGTATTGATGCTGCTTGTGCTGATCACGTTCGTCGTCGGGATTACCCGCACCTTTCTTACACCGGAACGAATACGCACGATGCTCGCAGGTCGAAGGGGCACTTACGGGTATGTTCTGGCTGCCATACTGGGAGTGCCGACCCCCTTCTGCTCATGCTCGGCGATTCCACTCTTTCTCGGCTTCCTGCAGTCCGGCATTCCTCTTGGAATCACGATGTCTTTTCTCATATCCTGTCCTGTTGTAAATGAAGTCGCGCTCGCGATGCTCTACGGGATGTATGGCTGGAAGATAGCCGGGCTATATGCCACACTAGGGATGGCCAAGGCAGTGGTTTCTGGAATGCTGATGGCACGAATGCGGCCAGAGAGGTTTCTCGAACCTTGGGTTGCCCAACTGCAGTCGAGTGCAAGACAAGCCTCGACCGACGCCCCGAGCGTGGATGCCTCTTTGGTTATGACCTGGAGCGACCGCGTAGCTTCAGGTACCACGGCCGTCAGGGAGATACTCGCGGGCACCTGGCACTACCTGGTGGGAGGCATTGCACTCGGAGCAATGATCTACGGCTATATCCCGGTAGCATTCGTCAGCCGGTACATGGGTAAAGATGCTTGGTGGAACGTGCCGGTGGCGGTTATCATCGGCTTGCCGTTATATGCGAGTGCGGTGGGCGTTATCCCTATTATTCAAGCAGTTCTTGCCAAAGGTGCGGCCCTTGGGACGTCGCTTGCATTTATGATGTCGGTGATAGGGATTTCCGTACCAGAACTTGTGATGCTGCGGAGAGTTATCAAGATGCCGCTGATCTGGTTGTTCGTCGGCTTCGTTGCTCTTGGGATTGTGATAGTGGGTTACATTTTCAACGCACTGATCTAGCGGATGCTTACAAAGGAGGGACTCATATGGTAATCAAGGTGTACGTCTCGTGCTGTGGCGCTGATAAGGCAATCGCCGCTGTCGAGGAGGCTGTGAAGCAAGCCGGAGTGGAGGCTCGGGTCGAAACGGTAAAGGATCTGGCTGAGATGGCGAAGGCTGGTATAATGTCGACTCCCGCTATAAAGATCGACGACCAGTTAGTGGCGAGCGGGAGGGTGCCTAAGGTAGCCGAGCTTGTCACTTGGATAATGAACGCTGCTAGTAGAGCATAGCGATGCCGTTGAGCGGCTTTCCTCAGGGCACCGATCAGTTTCCTTCGCTGCGGTGGCCAAAGGGCTTCGGTTGTTTGTCCAGAGGTTGACTTGGCCAATGGAAGCGCGCCATAATTGCTTGCGGATCTTACGGCGCTGAAACAGATATTGCCTTCAGCTGCGCCGAGTTTAGGAACCGGTTGGTCAGACTCCGCCGGTTCCGGCGACGGTTTGATCCAGGGAGCGGCCTTGAAACGCAGACCCACAATAAAGGACGTGGCTCAAGAGGCGCGAGTTTCGCATGCCACTGTGTCATACGTTCTTACCAACAGTCCTCACGCGGACCGCATCAGCGAGGAAACAAAGAAACGGGTGTGGGAGGCGGTGCGCAAGCTCGGCTACCGCTCCAATCCCATCGGTAGAGCTCTGAAACGCGGATACACAGCTCAGGTCACCTTGCTGATCGTTACGTGGAACTTGGCGAGATCACATTCAGCCACGGCGATGGCTGTAAGCAGGGCGGCAATTGCCCACGACTTGCAGTGCATAGTCCACGTGGCTGACAGCGATTACGACGCCGAACTTTTCCTGCGGCACAGCAACCCGCACAACATGGGCGGTATACTGGTGCTGTGGGACTCTCCGGCTCTCATGACGAGCTGCCTCAAAGATCTTGCAGCGGAAGGGCTTCCGGTCATTGACCTGCTGCCAGACAGTCCTCCTGGAATATCCACAGTCACTGCCGACCGCGAGGATGCGGGCTACAAGGTGACTCGGCACCTAATCGAGATCGGACACAGGCAAATAGGTGTTATCTGCGACACTACATCGCGCGCCAAAACCAGCCTGCGCAAACTTGCCGGTTATAGGCGAGCTCTTGAGGAAGCCGGCCTCGAGTACGACGAGTCTCTTATCGAAAACGTGACAGAGTTTGGCTTTGACGGAGGATACTTAGGTTTTGCAAGACTGGTAGAGCGGCACCCAGACGTTACGGCCGTCTTCTGCATAAACGATCCTATGGCGTTGGGTGCACTTGTCGCGGCTTCGGAGCAGGGCAGGAGTTGTCCAAGCGACATCTCCGTAGTCGGCTACGGCGACGCACCGGAAGCCTGCTATTGGCGGCCGCGGCTTACGACAGTGTCGCTTTCGGCTGAGCAGGTCGCTTCGCGGGCCATAGAAATGATCATTGAGAAACGCCGCAGCGGGGATATGAACGCCGAAACAGTGCTGGTGCCTGGTGAGCTCATAGTCAGGGATTCAACAGCTCCGCCGCGTCGCTAGTATGTCCAGCGCGGGTCGTGAACGGCGGCAGCGTGTCCGTCGAAGTAGAGTATGTTGGTTGAGTGACCGTGGGGTTGCCAGGGAGCAGGCGCGGTTTTCGTATAAGCGTCTTGGATAAACCTTCCGCTCCAAGCGGGTGTCTCATAAGACGCGAACGGTCCGCCTTCGTGGAATAATCTACCCCACCGCCTCTGGCACTCCTCTGGCGTCTTGTAGAGAGCACAGTCGATCTCGTTGGGCGGATGATTAGGATGGTCGTGATCAGGGTTAAGCGGGAAGGAAATGTAGTTCGTCGAGACCAAGTTGCCACTCGGCAGACGTACCCATCCAACCATTGCTGCGGTCCTGCCAGGCGGATAGCTGCATTCGCTTGCTCGATAAGGGCGCTTGGCACCCGCAGGGCACATCCATATGTCGTTGTTCTTGACGTAGGGCTGGAGGATCCCTATTAGACCGGGTATGGTGCGTGGGGGGTTGCCTGGGGCGTCTATTTCGCCTAATGCAAGCCATGCTTTTCCTTTCCAAGCTCTATAGCCGGGATAGCGGTCGCAGTTGTCATCCAGGTACAAGTTGATCGCGGTGTTTATCTGTCGAAGATTGGATAGGCATCGTGCTTCATGTCCCCGTGCCCGCGCAGACACCAGTACGGGAAACAATACTGCTGCCAGGATCGCTATCACGGCGATGACCACGAGCAGTTCCACCAGGGTGAATGCCGTCTCGACCGTATAAATTGTTGCTGTGCGATTTTGGCGAGCGTGCACCTTATTTGTTCCTCCTCGGACATCGGTACTAGAAGTCGTCACCCGGCCTAAAATCGCGTGCCCACGCGACATGTCCGTCGTGGTAGAGTATGTTGGTTCCGTTTCTGTGGGGCCTCCACTTGCCGCTAGGACCGTATGTGCCCACCGTGTAGGCGTCCTGAATAAGACGATTATTCCAAACGGGGTTCGGATAAGCATCGTGCATAACACCGCCTTCGCTGAACACCCTGCCCCATTTTGCCATTGCCTCGAGGGGCGTCCAACCTCGTGCGTATTCCGGTTCGGCGGGAGTGGCGCGGTTCAAGGGATAAGAGATGTAATTTGTCCACGCGAGCGTTCCGTTATCGAGTTTGATCCATCCGACGAGCGCCGGAGTTGCTCCTTGCGGGACGGTGCATTCAGAAGCGCGATAGGGTCTCTGTGCGCCGCTTGGACATATCCACATTTCGAGGTTCCTTGAATAGGGCATAAGGAGTCGGATGAGGCCAGCAGCGCTTGGACTTGTGGCATCACATTCGCCAAGCTTGGGCGGCCTGTCAAGTCCCCAGTACGCCGGCGCAAGCGGGTAACGATCGTTGAAATCTCCAAGATACAGCTTCAGTGCCGTGCCGATTTGCTTGAGGTTTCCCAAGCACTTATTCTGTTGAGCTACCCGCTTTGCTCTGGCTAGCACTGGGAACAGTATTGCTGCCAGTATGGCAATAATCGCTATAACGACTAGTAGTTCTATGAGGGTGAAGCCCTGCCTCTTGCGCGCCATCCTTCCTCTGCCCTCCTTGCGACAATTTTTGCGGCTCACAAGTAAGTTTCACGCTAGCAATGTTCCACGCTCTTTTAGAGGTTGTGCCTGGTCTGCCCAACTTGACCCGTAGGCAAGACCAGGCACAATCGGTCAGCGCTTACGGTACGTCCAGCACAATCAGCACGTCGGCTGCTCGCCACGGTTTGACTATGCGTGACTCGCGGCTTTCCAGGGTTGCTATTCCGACAACGGCTACGTAATCGCCTACCGACGGCCACGCCGTCAGCGAAATGCTTGGTTCAATTACGACTTTCACATCCTGCGAGCCGTCGTTGATGAGAAAGCTATCGGTCGCCACGCTCTTGACGAGACCCCAGACTTCCATCTTCAGACCCGTAACCGGTGCGCCGGTTGTGACCGAAGCAGCTGTGCTGCCAATCATTCCAAGCGGGCCGACCGTGTGAGCAGTACCAGGATCTTGAGCCCAACCGGTTGCCCTGATCAAAGGTTCACCGGTGTTGGGGTCGCTGTCGAGGGAGCCGTATATTTTCCACTCTCGGCCCACGTAAGCACTTGTTGCCCAAGGTTGGAACAACTCCGCCCTTATAGCCGAGCTGCGGTCGGGCTCGCTCAGGTAGATTACGTTTCCGTTCCACTGAGCAGTAACTACTTTGCTCTCGAGGACCACTGGACCCGTTCCAACGGCTTTTGCTTCCGCTATCGAAGCGTACGTATTGGGCTCCGGTTCTGGCGGGGTTTTTGAGATAGTCACACTTTTGATCCAGTCCGGTCCCGTGTTTGCCAGGTAACCGCCGCTGTAGTCCTTGAATGCGTCAATTCGGATGTCTGCGCCAATCGGGACACCATTTGTGTCGCGCATCATCCCGGCGAAAGAGGCTTTGGAAACCTTGAAGGTCTTTTTCTTCCATTCGCCGGTCGTCGGACTGATCTTATAGAACTTGGCAATGGGTGCTTCCCTAAGGGATGCTGATATTCCAGACAGGTCTGCGTCGAATCCAAGCGCGTCAAAGCCTCCCGGGCTACCTTTGCTCTTGTCGAGGTATTCGATCGTCACCCACGCGTCTCCACCTGGTGTCCACCAATTATCGTCGATGTCCAAGTAGAGATAGTTGTCGTATGCCTTACCTCCGGGAGGATTAGCATCTGTCCTGTTGCCAATTCGGAAGCACAGCTCGTTGTTCGAGTCTGCGTCGCGAACCGGAGCTGCCCTCCCTCCGTACCGAAACGCGCAGGTGAGTATACCGTTGTCTGTGCCCCTGCGTTCTACCATAGCAGTGCCTGTTGTGCCCGGGGCAATATTCAGCGGATACCAAGTGATGGAGGACACGCTATTGCTGTCCAGAACAATGTCGCCCAGGTCGATGTCTTGGGAGATTGGGTCTATGTAAAGCCTCTTGCACAGTTTGCCTGGAGCCTCTATCTCCACAACGAATGGGTTGACGGAGTCCGCCGGCAAGACAGGTATGGAAAACCTGCCCTGTTCGTCTACTGCCTTCTTGTAAGACTTTTTCCCGACTAGCCGCGTTACCCACGTTGTGTTCCCGAACCACTGTGCACATCCGACCGCTGCGTCGCTTATCGGCTGTCCACTCGAGTCCACCACCCGTCCCGATAGGGTATAGGTTTGTGGAGTCTCGAGGTATACCTCATAGCTGTCGACGACAGCATACTGTGCGTTCACGTCGCGGCCGCCTACGATTAGTCTCGCCGGTCTATCCGGACCGCCTCGGTCAAACGCGCAGGAATAAGGAATGTCTATATAGCTCATCAAGTCTCGTGGGACGAACTTAAGGAGGACTACCCCGTTGGGATCCTGCACCCACACTCGACGTTTGTTGTCGGCGTCGGTATTGGCAGTTGTGTAAACGTTGTTCTGTGCATCGAATGCTGTTGCGTAGCGAGGCGTGTAGGCGCACATTTCGCCGACGATGCTGTAAGGGGGCGTTGTCGAGTAGATGATGTTGGATACCTCTCCGCAGACCCACAGGTTGCCGTCTCGGTCAAACTCCGCTGTGCGAGGACTCGAAACGAAACCCATATAGTCTCCGAGTCCTCGGAAGCCTTTTCCGCTCATGAGCTCAGCTGCAACATCCCATGTGTCATCAGTCCAGTTGTCGGGAGTGCCCTGCAGGTTTCGTACGTAAAGCTTGGCGCCACTGCGGCCGGGTGATTGGGTGTAGTAACCGGCAATTGCAAACTTCATGCCGTCGTCACTAAACGAACAACCACGAGCCGTGCGCATCCCAGTGGAAATCTTGCCGACCCACACATTAGGAGGTGTGAGGTTTGGGTCAATAATGTGAATGGTGCCCACGCTCACCCCGTCGACTACCTCGTCCACTCCCAGGTACACGTATCCCGTCTTAGGATCTCTTGCAACTCCCCACAGACTCTGCTGTAGGTCTGCCTGCTGAGTGCCGTTGGAGTCACAGAGGATTGGACCGTATCGCGCTACGACGTTTCCGTTCTTGTCCATCCTGACGACTTGGCTCACAGGTCCTGTGGCTGCGTTCGCGTCCATAGCGATCCATATGTCGCCGTTGGACTGGTCAACGTCGAAGTCGCGTATAACGTAGTTTCCGAGGTATTGGTCTTCGTTGCACTGTACGGACCACTGAAGCAAAGCGTAGGATTGACATTGTGCCGCGCTTGCAGCCAGTACTATCCCGGCCACTGCAAGCACTAGCGCGGGGATTCTTGTTCTAGTTTCCATAACTTGCTCCTCCTTTCCGCGCCGCGCCTAGTTTTGCGACCTCCTGACTTGCAAGGATTGGGTAGGTTGATCGTGTAACTAGAGCGGCATTATAATATTCCTTCTCCCCCTTTATATATGGTAAAACTGGACAATAACCGCCGCCCGCCCTATTTCAAAAGCGGCCGCCCAACATCCCTACTCTGGGTATACCACGACTTTAAACTGGAGTCAAGTACTTTTTTGTTCTCCTACGCTTTGTATTACGGCTCGAACGATACACTGCCGTCCGGCTAAGCCCGTTGGTTGCCAGGAGACGGCGGCGACTCAACAACTAGAGAAACGGTTGTGCTTCCAATAGTTCCCGCTGGATCCGTTGTAGATCATAATGGGCGCGCCGAACCTCGACCAACCACTTCGCAAAGTTGGTTATGGGTGCATTCTGGAAAAACAAGTGCCAGCGCGGGCCCACGTAAATCGACTGATAGTATAGAAAGGCTTCGTGGTTAAAGAACATGCTTCTAGTCAGCGCAAAAAGTTCGTCGGGGCGAGAATCAGGCTTTCGCAGCAGCCCCTTGAGTTTTTCCAGGTCGGCGCGGAATCGGGCAAGGTAGACTTCCTCTTTTCTCTTTTGTTGTGCAAGAGTCGGTTTGATGCGCTGCAGCTGTTGTTGATTCAGCGCCAGTTTTTGGGCCGCTCGGCTGATGGTTTCTGAGATGGCGCGCTCGAGCGCAGCACCCGTTCGAGGCTGCCAGATCGCCTGCCCTCGCTCAAGCGCAGCATCTTCTTTGCCGCCGAAAATGTGCACCGCATACAGTTCTGCCAACTGCCTCGCATCGAGTATTTCTGCCAACGGTCCCGCGGTGTACCACTGGGTGTCGTGAATATATTCGTAGGTCAGTATAGCTGTTCGCAGTTTACTTAAGAGTTTTCGAAGTTCCTTTTCGTCTCCGCGTTCCGCTGCCGATTCTATCCTCGGGTTCAGAAGCGCTATAGGCAGCTTGTACCGCGGGATCAGCAGGTTGCAGCGCACCGTGGTGTCTATATAGCAGAAAACGCGGGCTTGTTCTTTGTTCAGTGCCAGTGCTTTGGCAAAACGTGCCAATCTGCGATTGGATCTGAGCCATCGCTCCAACTTTTCGTTGGTAGGTAGACGTTTGATAATCTTCGCTCGCAGGTTAGCGGATGGTACAATCAAGCGTCCTGGTTTGCCTTCTATCACAAGTTCGGGTCCCATGCCCGCATAGTGCTCACTCGAATAGAAAAAGGCGTGGTCGCCCCACTGCAATGCGGCATCAGCAGGACGCAGCAGGATGCCCGAGTTAGACCGAGGTTCGTCTAGCCATTTCTGAACCAGCTTCGGGGTGAGATCGAACTCAATCCATTGACCTGAGCCTGCTGGAGCAACTGCTGTGTCCAAAGCTTGCGCCGACGAGTCTTTGGGTAGCTTGCGAGACAATAGGTTGGTCTTCCATTTTAGGTGTACTCTTCTGAATTGCCACGATGCACCTTCGGCGTCGGCTGCGCATTCCGATGAGCCTTCTTTCCAGTCTCGATCGCTCTTCGGAACCTCATAGATGGCGATCCTAACTGGTCTTTGCTGAACAAAACACTTGGGTTTATAAAGCCGCAGTTTGGCAGACGTAACCCTCCTACAAGGCACAGAAGACAGGTCGAAGCGGATCAAGCTTACGGCATTGTAGGCGGACGCTTCCGAACCCATAAGGCATCCCACCTGCAGTAGGGGACTGGCACCGAAATTGAATGCTGAGTATTCTCCGTCTCGGAGCGCAGCGTCCTCAACTAGGGCCGGTTCTCGCACCACCCAGGTCTCGCAGGAAGCGCAGCACGACAGGATTGCCGCAGCTGCCAATGCTCTTATGAATTGTTTCATCGCGGTTACTTCTTGCGAACAGCGCGTATTCGATACACGGCGCGAAGCCCGTCTATTTCAGCGTATACCCCTTCTGCCTGACCGTTTCGAAAGTCGAGCCGCTTCCAAGTCCGCTGGAGCCTGACTTCCTGCGGTTCAAGGATCTCGAACAGACAGCTGCCGTCCCTGAGCTCGAGCATGGCAGAAGAACCTCCCACAGTGATTCTCGATTCCTCGAGACCGTCGAATACCAGCATTGGGTAGTAAATTCTCATCTTTTCTGTGGTGGTTCCGCTGACCACATCTTCAACGGTAATCATTCCTGGTTCGAGGGTTATCGTTTCTCGAATAGTGTGTGCCCCGTCGAACTTGCCAGTATAAGTGATTCGGAATGAAACACGGTCAGGCGATGCATGAAGCACTTGCACGTCAGGTGGCGTATCAGGGCTGTAGTCCGCAAGTCGGTGCCACACGCCTGCCGAATCGAGCCAGGCGGGTCCGACACACATGTTCTCTCCACCAAGATCTTTTTTCGTTTTGGGTTCAAATTTGTGGACGATGCCATCGGAAGGTCCCAGTTGCGGATTGCTGCCGCGGATATGACATCGGATCAGGCCGGTAGGATTGTAGCGAAGGTCGCCGGCTGTTTCATACTCGACATACGTTCCGGCGGCGTTCGCGAAGACTTTGTGGAAGTCCGGTATTGAAAAGGCAAATCCGCCGACATCAGCTGGACACGGTCTTTCGGATATTGAGTCGTCGGCATAGAGGTATGCAACTCCCAAGAGCCAGCAGGCCAGCAGGTTGTACTGTGACTGTGCGGAGTAGGACTCGTAGCCATGCCGCGCTTCCGGGGGATAGCGGTTTTTCACGACGTAGCCCGTGCCGTCGGGTTTCAGCCAACGTCTGATGCAGTTGACTGCCAAGTGGGCTGCTCGTTTAAACGCCCCAGCCTCGGCGAGCTTGCCTTGCTTGGCATACTGCGAGGCGTATATTTCGTAGGTGACAGCGGTTTGGGCTTCATTCCATATATGTTGCGCGCTCCTGCCGCCAGTGGGACACTCGCCGAATGGAGACTGCATAAAGAGGGAAGTCCACGCGCCCCGCCACAGACGATCGCGGTAAAAGCCGGCAAGGGGACCCTCGTATCCTTCGGCGAGTATAGTAGTTAGGAATTGCCGCGAGAACTCGTCGTACACCATAGGGACGTTCGGGTCCTTGTACATCCCGAAGTCGTTGAAATACTGGACGTGGTGTTCCAAGTGCCTTTCGAAAAATTCTTTTGAGGCGCCTAACCCTTTCTTGGCTCGTAGGTATTCGCCAGCAAGACAAACGACGTTGTGGTTGTAGCAAGTTTGTTTTCTACGCAAATTGTCCGGGTAAAGTCGGTAAGGGTCAAGCTCAGCTATTTTACGCTTCCACTCCTCAATCTTGTGCTGCGGAGCCAGACCCTCAAAAAGTTCCAGTGCCAGCATTACCGGCTGGATGAAGAACTCGCCGTGATTGTGGGCGGTGCGGTACTCGTGCATTTCGTCGACGGATCTGTCCATCGCTTTTATGCCGCTTTGAACCAAACTTGGGTCGGAAGCACGATGCGCGGCTGCCAGCAGTGCGACGGAAAACGCGTAGCATGGGGTCGAGTACTGCCACTCTATCTTCTCGATAGGGTCTATTATCGCCCCTTCTTCGTTTTGCCATTTACGCCATGCCTCTACCTGCCTTTCGAGTATGCGCAGGTAGTCTGAGCGGGTCAGACCTGTAGGCTCAATTTGGCACGAAGGCTGCCTGTCCAAGAAGGTTCTGATCGCACCTGCAAGCGGATGTTCCGGCTGCACCCGTGAATCCAATGCGCTTGGAGGCAGAATGCAGGGAGCCTGAAGGAATTTTTCGGTCTTGCCGGGGTTGTCCGCGCTCTGTTGCCCTTGTCGCGCGCATACCGCGCAGGCGAACAGCAGCAAGATCGTCCACGAGAGGATATGCTTCAGGTAGAAACCGATTTCATTCACTGGCACTTGTCTCCTTCTCGCTGTTCGGTTTTTTCAATCAACCGCAGCTAGCACTGGTGTGATGGGTCTCAGTGTTCGGACGAGCTCCTGTCCCCCCAAACTTAGAAGGTCTCGGGCATGTACGGGTTTGCCTTCAAGTAGCACCTTGACGTCAACCGATGTGTTGGTAAGGTTGACCATATTCAACACCATTTTGCCCTTGCAAATCGTGGGAAGCCATTCAACGCCCCAAATGGGCTGTTCGGTTTTCGCGTCCACTACCCTCACGCGGGGAAGCGCACCTGCTTTGGATAGTTCTTCCTGGAAAGCGGGCCACAGATCATTCTTGGGATCGGCCTGGGCCTGGATAACTGTGCATCTAGCCAGCAACTCTTCTCGTTGTTTGTTCGAACGCTTTCGACAGTACTGGTCGTATGCGAAAGTGTCTTCCCCAACGACCACAATACGCGAGGTGCGAGGAAGCCGTGCGAGATTATCAACGGTCGAATCCGGAACGTGCGTAGCGCCCGCAGCAACGATGAGCTTGTACAAACGCGCTTTGCCGGCAGCAACCTGCTTATCGGATATGAAATCGATTTTTACTCCGCAAAAGTTGAGCGCCGTGTAGGCACGCCTAAGTATGTCTAGGTAGGTGTCATTCCGCACATAGGAGGACATTGAATAAAGCAGTGCCACCGGCGCTTGCGTTGTTTGGAGAGCGGCGACCTCCTCAGCAAAGCGGTTCAAGTCCAAGCATGTGGTTCCGACAGCCAGAGCGCATCCTGGTCTGTCCATAACGTTGCCGTAGAAAGGGAGTGTCGATGCATATGCCGGATCGCTCGGGTCCTTTGTTCTTTCCCAAACCCATATCGTGGTCGCTCCTTGCCCGTGCACCGCTCCTTGCCAAAGAGCGCATCGGTAGTGCTCCGGTGGAACGTAGGATGTTGATCCGTCAGGTTGGAGGTGATTTTCGGAGTTGAAAATTGGCTTCGGCGCCATTGAGCGTTGGAGGTCATAAAACATATTCTGTTCCAACCACGAGATGCCCCACTCGCCCGAGCCAGGCCAGATAACGCAGTCGTTTCCGTTGATTTCGCAGAACTGAGCAAAGAGTTCAGGGTCGATTCCCCACGCGGCTGCTTGGCGCCACGATATGGGGATCCACATCATCTTGGCATGGACAGGGATTTCAGGAGCAATCTCGTGAATAACGTCGGCCATCCATTTGTGCCACGATGCGAAGCGCTCCTGATTGAATATGCACCAATCATAGTATTGCGGCGCAGCGTAAGCGTCGTTCGCCGGAATCGGCACTTCGGCGAATGATGAGTAGTTTGTACCGTAACGCTTGTTCATCTGACCGACGCTTCCGTGTACGTCTGCTAGATAACGCTCCCACAAAGCACGGGTGTTTTCACAGCTGGCTCCCCGGTCGAATATTGGTTCGTTGGACAGGCAGATGCTGTGCAGTGCGCGTTTGCTTCTGATACGCGGCACGACTGTGCGAATGAACCGCTCCACAATTGCCTTGGCTTGCGGTTCGTCTACGCAGTAGCCGAGAAATCCGCCTCCTCCCTTTACTAAGTGAGGCCATTTGGCAGCGGCCCAAGCAGGGAAGTAGTGAGGTGAGAGCAGCACGTTGACTGCTACGTCGTAAAGTGCGGCACGGTCGAGGACGCGTGCAATCTCATTCACCGGCTCCAAACAGACCTCATGCTCTGAAGGGAACACAGCAGCCGGGCCTATCTCGATTTGTATAATGTTTACTCCGTAGCGCCGGAAAAGAGGGATATCTTTGCGCACTTGGGTGAAATGGCCGTACCCGCAGAAGTAAACTGGGCCTTGGCTGGGTCTACCCTTCCAATCTCTCTTAGATCCCTCGAAAATCAGTCTATTTACCCGAACATGCCCCGAGACGTATCTGATGGGTCTCGGAGCCAGTTTTGGATTGGAAAGGTACGCTCGAAGTTTTGCTGTCGACTCATTCAGCGCACAGTCAAAGTCTCGTACGGAGAAATCGGCACGGCGGATTTCGCTGCCGGCAGCGTCGGAGCGTGCCAGCGGGATGAACTGCTCCAACATAACCGCGACGGCATCTTCGTAGTCTGTGGGCAAGCCTTTATTCTTGCACAGACTAATCAGGCTTTTAAGCTCGCTTAGACGTTGCTCGACGCGGTCGATATCGGCCAGCACTACAGCTGGACTGACTTTCTCAATCTGCCGGCTTATGCAGATGGTTTTCTCTGTATCCGGCTTCAAAACCACTTCACAGTTCAGAACTCGATGTGCAGCCTTTCCTGAACTCCACTGCCACTCAAACGAACTCGTGCCTTTTTTAAACCGCGCATTCTGGAGAAACAGCTCTTCCCCAGCTGCGGATATCCTTGCCGTTGCCAGACCGGACACGTTCGAGGTGAGTTCCAGTGCCACGTAACTGAGCTGATCATCGCCATCAATTCTCCCGGGGATAAACAGGTATCCGCTGATGCCTGGGCCCTCTATAGGAAGCCCCACAGGACGCAGCTCAATGTCGTCGATCGCGAGCTCTCTGCACTTGTTGACAATGTTTACTCCGAGGTTCAGACCAGTTTGCCCTGGCGCTGTGCGGAAGCGGGTTGACACCTTTGTCCAGTCGAATGTGCCGCTCGGGAGGCTCAGCATGTAATTGCTCCAGTCAGTCAGGTGATTGCCGGGAGAGACATCGGTGCCTCGTACCCATATACTGAGCTCGTACTCGGTGCACGCGTAAACTTTGACGCCTTGGTACAGCCTGCCGTATACCTCAGGCGCTAGTGAACTCTCATTCCAAAACACGAGACACCTTGCACCTGAATGAGGATTCTCGGTTGAAGCCCTAAACCCGGCGGATGCCCGAGTGTACCAAGCCCAGCCGGGAGCGTCATTGTTCGCTACAACTTCTTCGAACCCAGGGTTGACCACCGGGGCTTTGACAGATGCGCTTAGTAAAGTTGGTAACCCCAACGCAACTATTGGTGCAACCAGAAGCCTCATGCGCCCCTCCAGAAAGCTACTGCAGCAGTTACTCGGAAACGGTGATGTCCCGCGCTCCAGTGTGCAGCATCGAATCCTAGTATCTTTACCGGCTTGCCATCTAGGCAGTTCGGTGCTATAGTCCGTATGTAGGTGGCACGTTTAACCACGGTAATTGTGCCAGATTGTTTGGCGTATCGCAAATCATGGAACCGCGTAGATCTGTCTTGGGAGTGGAGGAGGGAGACGAGATGAAAGGTTTGCCGATTATCGCACTGTGTCTGTCGCTATGTTTTGGGCAAGCTGCGGCTGCGGCTTATTTTGTAGAGGCTGAGAGTATTCTTGACTCGCCGCAGTGGGTCAACGTTACAGCCGCCGGAAGCACGGTGAGTGCTTATGTGGTTACTGAGCCTTCCGCTTCTGGTGAATCCGGCTTATGCGTCATAGATGGCGGCATGGCCTCTGCAGACAACTTTCTGTACTATACCACTGCAGGTGGAACATTCGAAAACGGTTGCGCGACCGCTGTGGTGAGAATGAAGGTTACGGCGGACGTCGGGTTCAGTGGGCCTTGGACGCGCAACATTATCCTGAGTCTGAATCGCGGGCCTAAGAGCTCTCGCAGAGGCGTCGGGCTCGCAGTGAGACCGGATAGTGCTGCCGTCACAAACACCCTAGGAACACAGATTTACGGCGGCGAAATTCCCGGTGACAACACACGCTGGGTCGTGTGGACGATAGTCGCTCGCGATTACGGGTACTACTTCGACGTCTACCGCAACGGTGTCAAAGTTGTGGACAACGCAAGCAACGGTTCCGCAACTGAGTCGGCAATAGGTGGGAGCGTAGGAATCGATGCCCTTGTTATTGCGAGCAACCCGGCGGGCGGGACTGGTTCGTGGTTGTTCGACTGGGTAGCGTACAAGTCAGGCGAAGATCCTTACTGGTGTGTTCCGGAGCCAGGGTTGTCTACGCTGCTCGGCGGTATGATCTTTTTCTTCCTAGCATCAGCGCCAGGCGGTAGACGGCGCCGGACTCTTTAAATACGACAGCCGGCAAGTCCTTTTGCGGCGCAATCCCTTGACGCGAGCGGCCATAGGTCGTTATTATGTTTCGTCGGTTGGTTACACGATCAACTGGCGACTGTCTGACTGGTGTCAGTGGCCAGCTACGAAGGGGAAAAGCGGCAAATGATATTAGTGCGCGAAGCATGCATTTCCGGGATTCTTGCAGCGCTCGCAATTGCTAGCCCGTGCGCTGCCGCAAGCATAACGATACGAAACAACTACGACGTACCCTACGCCGGTGCTGTTACGCTCGGTTGTTCTCTGCCTGATGGCATTTTCGAGAGTAACCGTGGTTATGCTCGGGTGCGCGGTGGAGCGGTTTTGGCCTCTGTCGACATTCCTCCGCACAGCGAGGTGAAGTTAGTTCGCACTTCTCAGTCCGCTCGCAAGAAATCCGGGCCGATCTCTGTATCATCCGTGGGCAGCACGCTCAGAGTTCGGTATGGGAACGCGTCTGTTGCGGACGTAGATTTTGCACTGGTCGTGGTTCCAGGAAGGAGAATGACTGCATCGGAGGTACCTTCGGCGTTTAAGGCAATCCCTCTTCAGTTCGCAGTTCAAAATGACGGCTCGATTTCCGCGTCAGCTGAGGTCTGCGGGTACTTTATTTCGATACGCGCAGTGCCATGTCCCGAAGCCGGGTTGGATTTCTTCGCCGACGTAAAGCGCACCCAAGCTCCTGATGGGCCGGCCTATGTGGCTCTGGTGCGGCGGATAAACACGCCGGTTGCTCTCAATCATCGGATACGTTGGAACGGCCGCGTGGTGGACTCAGACACGGAGCCGAACGAGTTCAATATCGACTTCCGATTGACCAGAGGATTAGATTGGGCATCTTGGAACGCTGGAAGGGCTCGAGTCGCAGTCATAAACGGCTTTGCCCCTGGAATTAGTATCGAGCAGCGTCCCGGCACGTGGATAACGGCGAACCGGTTTTACGTGTGGGAGTATCTGCGGCGTCGCGGAAACTCCCACTATTTTGTCTCGGAGATAGCCGGTCGCGATCCTGAGCAGCCTGAGAGTTACAGGGGCGTAAAATCATACACACAGCCGCGCAGGGACGAACCGATAAAACTGAAGTGGCGGTTGGCAGTTGCCGAATCGCCCTACGCCGATTGGGAGGAAAGCCAACTACTGGTTTTTGCGGGTTACCGAAAAGTGAGTGTAACTGGCGAAGATGTTACAGTCGACTTGGGGGTTTCGCACGTCGAATTCGGCACCAGTTACTTCCCTTACTCGACCATGTGTGAGAATTTCGACTATTACCGCACACCAGGCCTGGATAGAGAGGGGTGGTGGCCGTTCTCCTCACAAGCGTGGGAGAACTGGCGCGCTTTCGAACCTCAGATGCGAACTGACTTGCGCATTATAAAGTCGATGGGGTTCGAGTGGGTGCGTCTCCATCACCTTGAGCTGGTAGGGACAATGAATCGCGATAATGCACTGCAGTTCCTGGATTTCTTTATGAACGAGTGCAGGACTCTAGGGTTGAAGGTTCTGGTGGATACGGCCGGTAGTCCTGGGTGGTTTTCCACTATAGCAGGGCGGTACCGCGATGTCGTGAAGCTAATCGAGATAGAAAACGAGGTGCTCATTCCAGGGATCAAGCCGGGTGCCCCCGAGCGTTGGAAGGCTTGCTATCAAGCAGCGAAGAGCGCGGCTCCTGACACCGAAGTGTTTCTCACAGGCAATTGCAATATGGCCATGTTCCACCGGCTGGTGAGCCTCGGCGTTCCGTTTGATCGGACTGGCTACCACAGCTACAAACACGGTCCCGGTTGGGAAGAAACGTTCAAGACACTGCCGGTGGCTGTTGCGGGTTGTGCTGTGGATCTGGGCACGACGCCGGTACTCGGCGAATTCAACTGGAAGGAGTTGACAAGGTGGTCTCCTGAGGCCAGGGCAGAGCGGTTTGAAACAATATATCGGAATGTACTGTCACAGCGCGCCGTTAAAGAGTTCTTCCAATTCCATTGGCAAGAAACGCTTTGCGTCAACCCGCGCCTTACCCGCAAAGGGATCAGACATTATGAGACCATATATCTGGATAGGCGTCCGAAGCCAGAAGCGTACGTTCTAATGCGGCTGATTCGTGAGTACTGTCGGCTCGACAGCCCTCAACGCGAGCTTCCGATTTCAATAGAAGAGGTAGCCCTGCACGACGGTAAAGCCTGCGCCAGAATAACGGTGCAAAACAACATGGTCAAGCGCGTAACCGTTAGATTGACGAGTGAGTCCTATTCGGAGCTCCGGTGCGGTATGCTGGAGAGTAAGGTTCTGGAACTTGCTCCTGGTGAGATGGGCACTGCGCGGGTCGAGTTGTCTCTGCCGGATGGTGCGCTTCCTGGTGTGTATCATTATTTTGTGAAGGCGGAATACGAAGGCAAGGTGGCCTACGGATGGGGGTGGGCGATAAACCGTGGCGAACCGACATTTTCGCCGGATCCGGTGTTGGGGGATCTCGTCGAGTACGGACAGAATCCGGCTGAAAAGGGCACGATTGATTGGGGCAAGTTGGTTTGTGTGGCGTTCGGACCGGAGGCGAGCGTAGTCGAAGTTGAAATGGCCTATCTGATTTTTAACACACTGCAATCCGCCACCGGTATGAAACTGCGGTTGTGCAGCACCGCGGATATTCCTTCAAGTCTGCTGGCGAGCGGTAGCTTGATACTTGTAGGAACGCCGAGCTCGAATCCGCTTATACATTCGATTTTGTCCAAAGTGGATTCGGAAAAGGGCCGAGTGGAGGTAGACAACCTAGACGGAGGACGGCAGTGGCTGTTGATAACAGGTAAGGACGAACGCAGCGTGCAGGCTGCAGCAACCGACTTCGTGCTTCGCTATTGGCGCAACGCAAAGGATGCCGCGTGCCGAATTACCGGATTGGAGAAGGGAGCGGCGCTTGGGAATCGAGCGGCTCCCGGCGAGGTCAACCCGCCGTAAACACCAGTATGCGAACGCGTACCGTAGACAGACAAATCCTACAATTCACTAATTTAGCACAAGGTAAAACCGCATGACTAAGGAGCAATTCGATATACTAAAAGCCGCCGCGGAAGGCAAAACGAAGAAACTTCCGGTTGCGCTGATCGTAGACAGCCCCTGGATCCCAGGGTTTGTGGGCATAAAGCCTATAGAGTACTTCACGGAGCCTGAGATCTGGCTCAGCGCTAATTTGGAGGTCGTGAGGCGTTTTCCACAAGTGATCTTTATCCCGGGTTTCTGGGTTGAGTACGGTATGGCGGTAGAACCGTCAGCCTTCGGGTGCAAGATCTCTTGGTGGAATGACTCTCCGCCTTCGGTAACACCGGTACTCAGGGATATATCTGAAGTTGACAGCCTGAGTGTGCCATTGCCTAAGTATGACGGGCTTATGCCTTTCGTTCTGCATTTGCAGAGATGGGTGCAACAGCGCATTGAGCCGTTGGGATACTCAATTAGGATAGTTGCGGCGCGCGGTCCGCTGACGCTCGCCGTGCATCTGCGAGGCGTGACAGATTTCTTGACCGACATCAAGATTGCTCCCGAAGAGTCGCATCGATTTCTCGAGATCTGCACCCAAACAGTCATAAAGTGGCTCAGTGCCCAGATCGAAAACCTGCCGTATGTTGAAGGGATTCTGGTGCTTGACGATATCGTCGGATTGCTCTCGCCGACCGACTATGATGTATTTGCACACCCTTATCTGAGTCAG
Organism: Armatimonadota bacterium; assembly: GCA_029907315.1. GTDB lineage: Bacteria > Armatimonadota > UBA5829 > UBA5829 > UBA5829 > CALJES01. The sequence goes on from JARYME010000019.1 coordinate 36,098, forward strand.
GTGTTTGGCGCGTTTCCAAGTATGCTGAAGATCTACCACAACGACGCCAACATACTGCCCTTTGCGGAACGGTTAGCGGAAGCTGGTTTTCATATACTCAACTTCAGTCACGAGATCGATATCGGCGAACTTGCGGCGCGAGTGGGACAGCGCGTTGCTCTGATGGGTAACGTACCGCCTCTGGAGGTACTTGCGAAAGGTTCGGCCGACGACGTGCGTCGCTTTGCTGCACAATGCATAGAAAAGTCGAGAGCAAGATTTATTCTTTCTGCCGGCGGAGGGACATCACCCGGAACCCCGGCTGAGAACATAGACGCTCTGATTGCCGCGAGCGAAGAAGTCAGTGTAAGGAGATCCGCGTGAAAATAAAACATCTGCGCTGGTATATCCTTGCCTTAGTGTTTGCAGCCACGATTATCAACTATCTTGACCGCCAGACCATATCAGTTATGGCCCCTGCTATCTCCAAGATTTATCGGCTCGACGAGCCCACCATGGCTATCATATTTTCCGCATTCTTGTGGGCTTACACCATAGGACCCACCATTACGGGATGGATAATAGACAAACTGGGTTCGCGCCGGGGCTACATACTTGCTATGGGCATATGGTCGGCTGCCGGAGTGCTCACAGCAGCCGCCCCAAGCATAGGCCGCGTATTTCACAAGGTGCTGCCGTTGAACGTTGCTCCCGTCGTTTTAGGCTTCATTGTATGCCGTTTCATACTGGGCCTGGGAGAATCTGCAAACTGGCCGGCCGCCATCAAGACCATATCTGAGTGGTTTCCAACAAAGGAGAGGTCATTTGCCATAGGGTGGTTCAACAGCGGTTCGTCCGTGGGTGCCGTAGTAGCACCCGGGCTCTGCACATGGCTGCTGCTCACTTATGGTTGGCGGATGGGATTCATTGTCGTGGGGGCCATTGGATTTATATGGATTGCCGCTTGGCTTGTTCTCTATAGACCTTTGGCGACTCACCCGTTGGTCACTGAGGATGAAAGAAACTACATCCGCTTCGGTCAGGAAATCGAACGGGATTCCGACGAAGCGCCAAAAGTGCGCTGGATCGACATCTTGAGGATAAAGCCTACTAGGGGGGTCGTCCTCACCAGGTTCTTCATGGATCCTGTTTGGTGGTTCTACACGATCTGGCTGCCAACCGCCCTGGCTAAGGACAGAGGCATGGATCTCAAAAGTATAGCAGTATTTGCTACGTTGGCGTTCTTGGCCTCAGATCTGGGCAACATATTCGGCGGAGGTGCGTCCAGTTGGTTGATCAAGAACGGATGGAGTGTGAACCGAGCAAGGAAAAGCGTGATGGTTCCATGCGCACTGTGTATAATGTCAGGGCTTGCAGTCCCGTTTGTCTCTGCGAAGGCAGCCGTGGCGCTCATCGCGCTCATAATGTTCTGCTACCAAAGTTGGTCGGTGAATATGCTCACTATTCCGGCTGACGTACTCCCGCGGCGTATTGTTGCATCGGCCGCTGGGCTTTCGCATATGGGCGCAGGTTTCGGTGGCATTGTCATGAACTATGTTGTGGGGCACCTCGCGAAGAGTACCGGCAGCTTTACGATACCATTCATGTTGATGGGTTTGATGCCCCTTATTGGGATTGCGTTCCTGTTTCTAGTCATAGGTCGCATCGCACCGTACGGTAAAGACTGAGAATGCCTTGATGCTGGTTATTTTGGGCGTGCGGATGATACACGTATTCGGACGAACGTGGATTGGCGTATTACTGGTTTGCGTCGCTCGCGTGGTTCTATGCGGATTGGCGGTATTAGTGTCGGCGAGTGTGCCGTTGCACGCGGCGCCGATTATTGTGTTAGCCGGCACCGACAGCGCGACCGTGAAGATCATCGACACAGCAAACTATCGTCCGGATGTAGCGCTCAGTTACCGCATAGTCCACTGGCCCGACGGCGAGGTCCTTGCTGAGGGCACTGTTCGCCCTGAGCAGATTGTGAAGGATGAAATCGGTTATCCGAGCTTTTCGATACGCGGTGTTCGCCCAAAGCTCTGGTCGCCGAATGATCCGCAGCTCTACGAGCTCGTGCTTACCCGTCGAGATGGCATCCTAATGGGCAAGGTTAGGTTCGGGTTTCGTGCCTTTGAGGTGCGTAACGGTGCATTCTATCTCAATGGGCGACCGATTTTCCTTCGCGGCTTGCCTATCAATCCGCCGGGGCGAGACTTGCCGGAAGCCACTGGCAAGGATCCGAAGTTCGTGAGAGAGTATCTGCGCCTGCTTAAAAGTGCGGGAGTGAATATTGTGCGTGTGGAATCGGAGCTTTGGCTCTCTGCGTGCGACGAAGTGGGGCTTATGGTTTTTCAAGGACAGTACGGTCCAGCGCCGGGTGGGACAGGCAGCCACCCGCCCGCCTTTGAGCAGTGCAGGGACGATTACCGTCGGATATTCACTGAGCTGGCGAATCATCCCAGCGTCGTTATATATGTTTTGACCAACGAGGTCGACTACAAGGGGACTTCTTATCTTGAGCTCTTGAGAAAAGTGCGAGAAGATGTGCGGCGGCTCGATCCTACAAGGCCGGTAATCGGAAACGCTGGTTTTGGGCGCGGCGAGCCCGGCGAGATCTACGATGTTCACTGCTACTACGGTTGGTATGCTCACAACTTTCATGACTGGTATCGCGCGTACGAGACCTATTTGCAGCAGGCGGCACGGGCCGGAAAGCCGTTGACTTTCACGGAGTGCGTGGGTGCTTACACCAGCGACGACGGGGAGTTTCTGAGCATGTCGAAGCAGATGTGCACCAGGATGCGCTGGATAGGCACGGCGCCGGAGCCGCGCAAGGCGGCTCTTGATTATCAGGCGGAACTTCTCAGACAAGTTGTGGAAATAGGCAGACGTATGCGAAAAAACGGCCGTGGCGTTGCCGGGATTATGCCCTTTACCTACGTGCTTGGCTGGTCGAGTGCGCGCAGTGTGGACGATATTATCATCAAACCGGCATTTCAGGCGCTGAAAACGGCTTTTCAGCCGGTGCTTCTCAGCCCTGAGTGCTGGAAAAGGAACCTGTTTTCAGGCGATAAGCTGCAGGTCCGCCTATGCGTGGTAAACGATAACGACCTCGGCAGGGATTTGGCTGGCTGCTCAGCTGTTGTGACTTTGAAAGGACCGAACAGCGAGGTGTTAGCGACGGCTGAGGTCAGTTTCCCTTGTGTTCCGTATTACTCGAACGCCTGGCAGGAAGTGTCGATCAAGATCCCGGAGAGCAAAACTCGCAAGCGTTGTGTTGTGGAGTGCAGATTGCTCGACGACACGCGCCGGGTAATTTCCGAAAACTGCTTCGAGATAACGATCACGCCTCGCAATTGGGCACGCCTAGATGGTGTTCGCGTCGCGGTATTCGATCCTGTAGGTGCTACGGCAGCTGCTTTGAAGGACCTTGGTGCGGAAGTGGAAAGGATCTCCAAATGGGAGCATATGCCAAAGGCGGGGCTTGTTGTAGTAGGTGCCAAGGCGTTTTCCAATGCGCGCGCTCCTTCTCGGAAGCAGCTTGCGCAGTTTTTGAAGGAAGGTGGCCGAATTCTCTGCTTGGAGCAAGAGGCTGAGAGTTGGTCGAGCGACTGGCTTCCTGCGAAATACACCCTTGTTAGACCTCGGTCCGGCTTCACGTATATCCAGCCTGTCGGGTATAACGAGGTGATAATGGACGAGCTCGAAGCTCAGGACTTTAGGTTTTGGAATGCAACAAGCAGATATCCGGATGGGACGCCGGACATTTGTCCCGTAAGGAGCCCGCTTAGACCCATTTCCGTTGAGGACTTGCGAAAAGCAAGAGTATGGGCTTCGTGCGACCAGCTGCTGTCCTCCTATGCTGTACTTGAGCTGTTGGAAGGAGACGGAAGCATCATTCTGTGTCAATTCGGGATCGTTGAGCGGGTGCGTCACGATCCTATCGCGGCGAAGCTTCTTGCCAACTTGATACGCTACGCCAAGAGTTCAGACGGGCACAAGCTGGTTAGCTTAGACAAGCCGGTCCGTTGGAACCAGGAAGCCTTTCGCACTGGTGTGTTCGTATCCAACCTGCAGGGGCTACTGCCTCACTCGAAGACCTATCAACACACTGGAAGTAGTAAGGGCAGGCTTGGGGAGGATCACTCAATAGACGGTTTCACAATGGTTGGGAGCTACCACTTTACC
>JARYME010000001.1 GCA_029907315.1 Armatimonadota bacterium
CCGCAAAGAACCTGGATTCGCAGGCCTTTTCTTAGAGCTATGGCAAATCAAACGTTCCGCCGGCGTATTGTGCTTTGTTTGCGCTTGACGGTGGACCGGATCGCGGCATATATTTACGCGTACCAAAAGCCGCCCTCGTTGCTGAGGTTATGTGCTGCAGATGCGAACTCATGATGTGTTGATTATCATTACTCTGCTCGCGACAGTATCTTCTGCTGCGTCGACTGACCGGCTTCGGTTCGATTCGCTTCGACGCGGGCAGAGGGAAGTGTCGGTCTACTGGGCAGCCGCGGAGAGCCACAGAATACCAAGGCGCACCACTGAGCTGACAACATTTCAGCTAGTGAAGGTGAGGATGGGGAACTTCGTTTCTCCAAGGGAAGAGTATGCAATGGAAGTTGCGGCAGCCCAGGAGCGGGAGAATCCGAAGAACGACGGATTCGTTGTAGTGGGATCGTACAGACGCTTTTTTGCCATTAGGGGTTGTACGGCTCTCGCATTCGATGCTGGGTTTGGCGTAATGTGCTTCGAAAAACGTTTGATATCGCAGAGCACTAGGATTAACTTCACAGAACACCTGGGCTTATCGCTGCACTACGCCATCGGTGCGAAAACCACGGTGGCTGCTAGTTACGTGTTCTCTCACAACTCAAATGCTGGGTTGCGACTGCCCAACCTTGGCATAAACGCAAGCATTTGGAGTATCGGCGTGTGCTTTTATCCATAGCGCATATTCTGACCAGCACTGGTGATGTTACAATGAACTTTGGAAACAGGCCCTCTTGGCAAGCTAGAGGGATGTCAGGTAATGCACTCGCGGCGAAAAATCTTTATAGTCCTACTGATTAACCTTGGTGTGTTTCTTCTTGCGCTCGAGGGTGCAAGAGTAGCCTGCGCCGACGGCTGGACGAAGCCGAGGATGCTCCAGGTACTTCGCCAACTTACGAAACGACCACTGGACCAACAGGCCGCACGGTTTGCGCAAGACAATCCCCAGGAAGCGCTTCAGTTGGTTCTTGATTTGGCGTTTTACACTTGGGCGGCACATATGCTTGGTATTGCCCAGGACATTTCCAGTGCGTACGACATAATCAGCGCGTTGGCCCGAGTCCACACTAATCCGATGGCGGCGTGGGCCGCAGATTACTTCCGAATCGACAAGATAGAGGATACCGACATTGCGATGCCGCCCAAAGAGGGGTCGAATGCCAGTGATCTCTTCCGTTTGAAAACGCAGTTCGAGGCGGCGCTGGCGTACCGCGAGTCTTCACGTCTCGAAGTTGTCGATGCTCTTTTGGATGTATCTCGCTTGTGCAGCAAAATGTCGCTTGATATCTCTGAGGCGCTGGTCTCGAAACTCCTGGGCGACGTGTACTGCTACGATCTGGAGCGTCTTAGCACTGCCGAGGCTTACTACGAACGTGCAGCTTGGACTTTCGCGGCATATCGTTGCAGGGCGGCACTCGCGCTTACACACGAAGATTGGGGCATGCTCAGTTCCTCCGCAGGGAGGTACTCCGGAGCATCTCGGCATTACGTCGAGGCAGCTCGCCAGTGGGAGCAGCTTGCCAAAGAAGAACCTAAGACACCCAGACACCTGGAGTCGGCTGGTCTGGCTTATATGAAGGCAGGCGAAGCTCAGATGGCTGCAGGAGATGCTGCCACCGGACTCCAGCTTATGCGTTCAAAGGCACTTCCGTTCTTGCGCAGCTACTCGGAGCTTACTAGGTCGTACGGTTCCCTAATCAGAGCTCTTTTTAAGCTTGGCGAAGTACGTCGCACTCTTGGTGATCCACTTGACGCGTTGACTATTCTAAAGCAAGCGCAGATTGCTTGTGAACGTGAAGCCGATCCCTTGTTGACGGCCCGCCTTTACGACGAGCTGGACAAAACTTACGCGGCACTCAGCCAGCCTGCAAACCAGGTTGCAGCTCGCAGCAAAAGACTGCGTGTGCTGTCTGAAGCCGGCGCTAAGGGCGACGCAGCATCGCAGGAGCTGTTAAGACGTGCAGCGCAGTCACAGCCTGCAGATCCCGGATCGTTAGCACTTGCCGAACGAGGTGCCTTGGCATACCAGACCCTCGGAGACAATCAGCGCGCAGCAGCACTGTGGTCGAGTTTAGCTGAGGTGTACAAAAAGTCTGGTCAGGTCGATCAGCAGCTCAGGTGTTTGCGGTCGCTTGCGTCATGTTTGGAGTCGGATGGAGAGTTCGAAAAAGCCCTGGATGTGCGACGAGACGCTGTCATTCTGGCGCGCGCAGCAAGACTCAGCGAAGTAGCAGCAGAGATTGTGCAAGACATAGTTGACTCATTTATTAGCCGCGGCGACGTTTCCAATGCCTTGGAGGGATTTACCGAACTGGTGCCCATCGTTGAGGAAACTGGGAATGTTAGAGGAGCAGCGCGTGTTCTGGAGTCCAGAGCTGCATTGCTTGCGGAGAACAAACGTTATGAAGCGGCCGTTGACGATTACAAATTGGCGATAAAACGTTACGTGGACCAGGCAGGCGATATTTGGTCTGGGGCGCAAACGGCCTTATCCCTCGCGAAAGTTCAGGTGGACGCAGGTCAGACTGACGCAGCTTCCGTCACGCTTGAAGATGCCATTCGGCGGATAGAAACAGTGTATGGCGCTGAGGGTTCTGAGCGGGAGTGGGGGACTGAACGAACTCAGCTCCTTGCTGCTCTTTACAAAGAGTTGGCACGGCTCTATATACGCTTGAGTGACGAACGGCGCGCAACGCTCTTATTCTCGAAAGCTCGCAACTACAGCTGGTTCGGTCGTGTGGTGTTGGAGTTGGCAAGTGATGTCTCGGAGCCAGCCGTGGCCCGCTGGGCGAAAACAATACAACTTGCACCACCGGAAGGCTTGCTTATTAGCGCGGAAGGTTCGGTCGACAAAGCTTCGGGCACAGACTGGGCACAATATGCTTTGGCCTGCTGGTGGTTGGAGAGCCAATACCCGCGCGAATATGCGGCTCTTCCAGTCAACCCACTGGATATGGTTCGATTTCGCAGTAGACTGTCGACGGAATCTGCGCTAATAGAGTATCTCGTAACGGAGTCCTCGCTTTACGTGTTCACTTGTACGACGTCTGCAGCTGTGTGCAGACAGATCGCTGTCAATCGTGCAGCTGTCGATTCAGCAGTCGACCGTCTGCGTCGTGTGCTCAGGGACTGTGAAGACAATTTGGCTGCGGGCATACCGGTTCCGGGAATCACAAATTGGCAGGAGCCGGCTTTCCTTGAGGTTAGACGACCGCTAGCGGAGCTCTACTCCTTGTTGTTGGCGCCACTCGTCGATCTATTACAGGGCAAATCGCGACTGATATTCGCTCTTCCAACTGAGTTGCAGGGGATCCCGATGCACGCGCTAGTGTGTGCGGACAACGGTGCGAGACCGCAGTTTGTGATCAACAACTTCCAAGTTGGTTATGTTGGCAGGGGGATGCTTAACCTCGTGACTGGGGATGCAGCAGACAGTGTGGATCCGAAGACCGACTGGGTTTGGATATTCGCGGATCCGGAGGGAAACCTTCCTGGTGCCAGAAAGGAAGCCGAAAATGTGAAGGAAGCCTACATGTGGAGCAGGTGGTTCGTGGGACCAGAAAGAGCTACCTCGACAAACTTTCTGGACGCTCTTGCTCACGGAGGCATACTTCACGTTGCTGCTCACCACCGAATCGACGCCAACCCTTCGGGCTTTCAGTTGCGTTTGGCCCCTGATTCGAAATCGGATGGAATCGTCGGAGTCCAAGAATTGTCTCGTGTCAACTTAGCAAATGTGAAACTTATTGTTCTTTCAGCTTGCGAGACCGTGGGCTCGCTTGACCCCATTTCGACCGGTCCCACAAAAACGGCTGAGTTGTTCACCCTTGCAGGAGCTCACGCGGTTATCGGTGGCGCTTGGAAGGTTTCGGACGAGGCTGCGTCGGAAGCTATGGGTAGGTTCTACCGTCAGCTTAGCGCAGGCAAGTCGCGTGCCGAATCGCTTAGAATGGCTATGCTGGGCATGATAGAATCTAATCGATACGCTCACCCGTTTTATTGGGCTTGCTTTGTTCTTTACGGTAACCCTAATTAGCGCCGCATATTTAGTGTGAGGGCTGCCGCGTGAACGCGCAGAAACTATTAGAGCTGTACCTCAGCAGCTCAGGAAGTGAGCAAAAGACATACGAAGACCAGCTGTCTCGGATCGTCAAGCAGCTTGTCAGCAAAGCCGTCTCTCGCTATCCCACAGCAGACCTCGACGACTTCGAAGAGGAATGTATTGCCGCAGTGTGGTGCAAAATAGCTGCGCTCGCATCACGCGAGACGGACACGTCGACTATCGGCAACCTTGATGCGTTCGTCCGGCAAGCGGTGCACAACAGGTACTGCGACTGCATCAGGCGGAAGCGGCCAAAGTGGTACAACATCAAACTGGAGCTGATGGAAACTCTCTCCGGAAAGACCGGCGTCAGCGGCTTCGCGATGTGGCAGTGTCCGAAGACTGGAGTGCGAATGTGCGGGTACGCTCAATGGAAGCACTTGGCGAATCCTGCTACTGCGAAGTGCCTTTCTCTCATTGATAACCAGGAGAAGTTCAAGCGCCAATTTCTGAATAACCGTGATCCACAGGAACTGCCGCTGTACGAACTAACGGCGGCGATTCTGGATTTCTGTGGGGGACCGGTTGAGCTGGACACACTTACGGGTTGCATTGCGGAGATGCTCCAGGCAAAAAACGAGAACCTTCTGTCTATCGATGCAGTTCCGGATCCCGATTCCGACTTGTCAGCCCCTGTTGACTGGCTGATCTCGCCTGAAGTGGGGGTTGAGGATCAAGTTATCAACGTTGCGTGGTTTCGGCAAGTTCTGGGCTGGTTTTGGAAAGAATTTCTTGAGTTGTCGGTCAAACAGCGCAAAGCGATAATTCTAGGAATGTCGTCTGAGCAAGTAATGGCCCTGGTGTCAGTGGTTGGCTTTACTGAACTTGCTGAGGCGCTTGAAATGGTGCCGGAGCGACTGGCTGGCTTGGTTTCGGAGCTACCTCTACCGGATTCCACAATTGCTGATGAGTTAGGTGTTCCTGCCAAAGCGGTGCCGAGCGTTCGATTTAAAGCTTGGGGGCGCATTCGCCGGCGGACTGAGAAAGCTGGTTTGTCACTTGACGAGTAGGGTTCCCAGCTTTGATGGAAACACAGATGTGGCGGGGTTTGCTATACAAGAATGCCTTAGCATAGCGAACCGGCAGGCGATGAAGTGGGAGTCGCTGCGTCATGTTATAAATGGTTGTTGGGATGAGTTGCTGATATGCAGTGTTTGGATGACAAACAACTTGAGGAATACATTTCGGCTCGCCTGGACAGCGCGTCGCTTATGGTAGTGGACGCGCATTTGCGCGCGTGTGAGAACTGCCGAAACCGCTTGCAAAGCTTGCGTCTGACAGGGCAAGCACTTAGCTCGCTAGCGGCACAGGTCGCGTGTCTGTGGGACTGTCCGGATTATGAAGTTCTCTCGGCTTTGCTGGATGGGACTCTGGACAAAACTGAAGCCAACCGGGTTAGGTCGCATATCAACGCGTGCTATTTGTGTTATCGAGACGTGCAGCGGATGCAAGAGCTCAGAGCTCAAGCGCAACTACGCGAGCCGATAACTGTCGAGCCGAAGAAGCGGGCTCAGGGTATTCAACCTAGGTTTGCGTGGTGGAAGGTACTCGCGGCGGTCGGGGCGGCGACTGCAGTTCTTGCTGCGTTACTGGTGTCGTATCACCCGTTTAGCAAGCCCGGTGTGAACCCTGAGGTGGTTGCTCGGCGCAGCGAAACGCAGAAGGCACCTAACGAGCCGACCGTGCGTTCGATAGTTCCGCATGCTCAGAAAAAGACCGATGCTCAGATAGAGGCTCCATCGTCCAGCCGCGATGAGGCTGTTGTTAGAAGAGTGGCCTTGCTTCGCGATGGAACTTACCGTCTAATCAGTGTCAGCGGTCGATATGTACTGGTTAGCGGCGGACGAGAGACTATTAGAACTCCGCTTGAGGCTCGCATAGCAAGACTCATCAGCGAAAAGATTAGAACCGGAAAGATAAAACCTGCGCCAACTGTGCGCGTCGCTCTTAACAGAATGCGCCTTCGAGCACCGTCGGAATTCGTGCCTGAGCCGACAGCGCCTAGACTGCTCCGACCGCTCGGGATTACGGTTATAGAGGACCAACCCGTTTTCACCTGGTCAAGGGTTGATCTCGCCGAGTCTTACAGATTGGTCATCACGGATCAGAACGGTAGTCTGGTTTATCAAGCGGTTACGACGGGCACACAGCTGAGACTGGACAGACCGCTTCAGCGCGGAAGAATTTACCTGTGGCGGGTAGGGGCAAAGTTCGGCGAAAGCGACAACTGGTCCAACTCGGCTGCAGGGGTGTTTCGAGTTCTGTCTTCTGAGGAATACTCCTTGATTACATCGGTCAAGCGCGCAATGCCTGGCTCACACCTGGCGCTGGCCGTGGTTTATGAGTCCCTTGGACTTCACGACGAAGCAGCAAGGGAATATGAAGTTGTCCGAGCCCAGAATGCCGGCTCAGTCCTCGCGCGTAGGCTCGTTGTTAAATAATCCTCAAGTTGCCTATCTCTCTTGTGTCTTCTGGGTTCCATAACATCGCAGCTAAGGGTTCTCGCTCGTGCTGGTGGTTTAGGATTTGTTGGTTATGGGAAAAGGTTCCCAGGAGATCACTGTGATATCCGGGTAGCCAACAATGACCGAGACGGCGATAGACAAAGAAATCGAGGTGCGATCCGGTTCGGCGCGTCTGCCGGGGATGCTGGTCGTGCCGAGTGGTGCCACCGGCATAGTGGTTTTTGCGCACGGCAGTGGAAGTGGCAGGTTTAGTCCAAGAAACCAATTCGTGGCAAGTGTATTGCGACATGCGGGATTCGGCACACTTTTAATGGATCTACTCGAGCCGGATGAGGCTGAAGACCGCGCCAAGGTGTTCGACATAGATCTTTTGGCTCAGAGATTAGTTAGTGCAACTGAGTTTCTGAGAACCAACGCGGAGACATCGGAGTTGCCAATTGGTTATTTCGGGGCGTCCACAGGTGCCGCCGCGGCACTTCAGGCAGCGGCTGAGTTAGGAGGCATTATTCGAGCGGTGGTCTCGCGCGGAGGTAGGCCTGATTTAGCAGCTCAGTACCTGGCTTCCGTAAAGTGCCCTACACTTCTCATTGTGGGAGGCTGCGATTACCCGATAATACCCCTAAACCGCCAAGCGTTTGAGATCCTGACCTGCCCCAAGGAACTTGTCATTGTGCCTGGTGCTACACATTTGTTTGAAGAACCTGGTGCACTGGAAGAGGTAGCGCGATTGGCAGCCGATTGGTTCAAACAGCACTTGCCGCAGCTTGAGGGTAATTCCTCCTAGTCAAACTTTTGGTAGTCCTTGCGTTGCATATTCTTTGTTTTTTGCCCCGAGCTTTTTACTTCGTGCAAGGATTCAGCAGGTATATTTGTGGTTGAGGGCGAACAAGATCTTGCTGATTGAACCCTGTCTTGCAGTGTAAGGAGACTACCACTATGGCGAAACCTCTGGCTTTGCAGTTGTACACCCTTCGAGAAGATGTGTATCCAGGCGGCAACAATTTGCCGAACGTGCTGAAAACTGTTGCGGAAATCGGTTACGCTGGCGTCGAGACCGCAGGTCTGCACGGATATGATCCTAAGGAGATAGCCAAAATAGCTGCTGATTTGGGATTAACGATATGCGCTGCGCATGTCGGGGTTCCGGACTCAGAGACGGTAAAGCGGATCGCAGACGAACAAGCGATACTCGGCAACAAGCGCGTGATTGGCGGCTTCGGTCCGAACGAATTTGAGACACTGGATGCTATCAAGGCAGCGGCAGCTAGATTTCAACGGGCACATGAATTGCTGAAGCCCTACGGTATGACGTTCGGGTTCCACAATCACTGGTGGGAGTTTGACAAGCTACGAGGAGACGACAGATACATATACGACATTCTGCTTGAGGAAGCACCGGACGTGTTCAGCGAGCTCGACGTCTATTGGTGCGCCTATGGGAAAGCTGATCCTGTTGAGGTGTTGTCGAAACACGGCTCGCGCATTCCGTTGCTCCATATCAAGGATGGTATGCTCGTTGAGGGGGACCACACGCACACCGCGGTCGGTTCAGGAAAGCTGAACATGCCTGCGATAATAGGCGCAGCCGATCCGACTGTACTGCAGTGGCTCATTGTCGAACTTGATGCATGCGCGACGGACATGTTGGAAGCCGTAAAGAAAAGCTATAGGTATTTGGTTGACAAGGGTTTAGGCACCGGCAGCCGGTAGCTTTTGGTGTATCGCTTCGTCGTTTGCTGCACCAAATATCAGTGCTGAGTGGTGCGAGCTATAGCTACCAACTGCGTCGTGTCCGTGTCAGCAGTATGCGCGTGAGCTTTCGTACGTTCTGGCCTATGAACTTGGCAGGCCGTTCGTACGGTAGTTCCTGCGCCAGCTGGCTGCGGTCTTCGTCTGTTAGGAGTTCGGGCGAGAGCCGCTGCTTGATGAGCAGAACGGCATTTCGGTCAGCTAGGACGAATTGCTCAAAAACCCATCTAATAAACGGGTTCAGCCCGCGACCGCGGAATACGCAGGCCGCAAAGTCGACTATGTAAGGTTTCCCATCGTCTCCCAAGACAACGTTTCCGCGGCTTCTTAGATCGCAATGGGCGATTCCTCGAGCGTGCATTTGATCCACCACCTGCAGCAGGTTGTCGTAGAACTCTTGCGGCAGAGTGCCTGGTTCAACTCGGTCAAGGCTTCGACCAGGTATGTGCTCCATTGCGAGAGCGTAGCGGTCGACTTCGCCAACGAGCCGCGGAATTCCCGGTAGCCCGTCCAGAATTCGAAGGGCTCCCAGCTCGCGTCTAATGAGAACAGGTCCGACAATGGCACGGAACAATCTGTCGCTGCGGTTGAAATCCTTTACAATAATGCGACGGTCCTCAAACTGCACGAGCCGCAGATCAGGCCTTGTACCTTCAGCTGTTCGGAAGTAGGCTATCGTATTCTCTTCAATTGCAGTACGGGGCAGCCGTTTAGTGCGAAAGTTGCCAGACATTTCTCTTCCATTCTAGCATGTCACAGGCCGCGTGACTATCGGTGGCCAGGTGTCGGAAGAGGCGTAGTCACCTGTCACCTTCTGCCTGTTTGCTTCAGTCACGCGGCTGCTCTCGAGATAGTAATCCGAAAGTCTTTGCAGACCAGCGCTTTACTTCCAACATAGCTTGTTAGAAATTTTCGTAAGGGGGGAGTATTTAATTTCGGGAGACGACTCGCTACAGGTCCAGGATAATGTCTTCAAGTCTCCGTTTTGGCACATGATGGACCTGCTGTGCATCTCTGTAGTACTTTATACTGCCGTCCGGGCCGACTTCCTCTATTACCACCTTCTCTATTGGTTTGCCCATAGCTATGACAAGAAGTATCTGGTACCTGTCTGGTATCCTGAGATGTGCGCGCAGCGCATCCCTGTCGATCGAACCGAACATGCAGCAACCATATCCCTTTTCTACCGCTCCAAGGCAGATCGTCTGTGCCGCGATACCGTGGTCGCACCCGACATTTTTCGTGACTTCAGTATCGTTGAGTATAACGATGTATGCGGCCGGGCGCTCTCCCTCAGGCGGACCAGGCCAATCCGGAAGGTATCCTGCCCACGAGAGCGTCGAGAAAATGAGCTCATTACGTTCCGGAGTCCATGAGAGAACGTATCTGAGCGGCTGGAGGTTCGCCGCCGACGGCGTGAGCCTCGCTAGATCAACCAGCTCTCTGAGCGTCTGTTCGGATATGCGTTCACTCTGAGCAAATCTTCTGTAGCTGCGGTTGGCTAACACTAGGTCTCTAAATGTCATATTTGTCCCTCCGTGTCCTTCGCGATCTGCTGTCCGGACTCATGTTTACCGCACGGTACCTGTGCCGTCAAGAATACCACGCCTACTACAGTGTCATTTGTGTTTAGCGGATCTTATGATGGATGCAATCAACCATACCCCGAATATGCTTGCGAGCAGATAACCCACCACGCCCAACGACGGTATGCCCAGCCACCCAGGCATGGGTCCTCCTGACGAGGCGACAATCAAGGAAGAACCTACTATTATGGCGGCAACGATCAAAGCCACAGCGATGCGGTTCGAGGAAGCTCTCAACGCTTCCGTTACTTCGTCGAGCCCTTCGTGCTTGAACTCTATTCGCAGATGTCCTTCGACTGCCTTCCGCATCAATCGGGACATTTGCTCAGGCAGACTGACAACCAGGCTCCGCATAGCAACCAGAGCACGATACAACTCCGCCGTGGATCCTTCGAATACGAGCTCTTTGCGCACAGCTTTGCCAACATACTTGCGGGCTATGTCGGTGAAGTTGAGGTTCGGGTCCAATCGGCGGCAGATGCCGTCGATGCTTGCTATGACCTTCCCGAGTACGGCAAAACTTGCCGGAAGCCTGACCTTGTGCTTAGCCGACACGCTTAGAACCAACTTCAGCAGCTGGCCCATGTTGACTGCGCGAGTGGGCATTCCGTAGTAGGCACGCAGCACCCTCTCGAGATCGTTTGTCAGGCGCCTGACGTCCACTTCCTTTTCAGTGATGCCCAGGAAGAGTATCTCGTCGGCCAAGGCTCGTACATCTTGCTGCTCGAAAGCTACAAGCATTCTGACGATACCAGCTTTGGTCTCGGGATCTATGCGTCCGACCTGGCCGCAGTCCACAAGTTGAATCGTTCCGTCCGGCGCAACTAAAATGTTTCCAGGGTGGGGATCTGCGTGGAAAAAGCCATCGACGAATACTTGCTCGACGAAAAGCGAAGCAAGTCGAGCAGCGAGTTCCACTGGGTCGTAGCCGATTCCCGCATTATTTGCAATTTCCGTTATCTTAGTCCCCTCAAGCTTTTCCAAGGTCAGAACCCGCCGAGTGGTGTACTTCCAATGGACTATTGGGACTTTAACGCGCTTGTGTCTTGAGAGTACCTCCCTAAGTCGGTCAGTGTTTCTTGCTTCTCTGGTGTAGTCCAGTTCTTCGCGCAGGATGGTGGCAAACTCGTCAACAAGCTCCGTCAGACCGTAGGTTCTTGCGCGTTCCCAATGCTTCTCTACAAACTGCACACGTTTGTAGATGATTTCTATGTCTGTTTCGATCTGTTCTTCGATATGGGGTCTTTGCACCTTGACTATGACAGGCGTGCCGTCGGCTAGTCTTGCAGCGTGCACCTGGGCTAGGGATGCTGCTGCTAGTGGAACCGGATCAAACTCCGCGTATACTTGCTCGGTGTTGACTCCGAACTCCGACTCAATGACAGCGCGGACTTCTTCAACAGGCAGCGTCGGGGCTGTGTCTTGAAGCTTCTCCAGTTCGGCTATATAAGACTGCGGCAGTATATCGGGCCGTGTGGAAAGTATTTGTCCAAGCTTGATAAATGTGGGTCCCAGCTCCTCGAGAACTTCGCGCAAATGCGTGGGCGCTTCCACGTGATGTCTGGGTGTTTGTCGGCCCAGGTGTTCGGCGAGACCGATTCGCTGTACGAACCAACCCCATCCGTGCTTAGCCAGTACAGTTGCTATTTCTCTATAGCGGCGTATGTGCCGCCGGCTCTTTTCGAGGACCAACTAGCCGTCACCTTGTGACTCAGCTTCGCACTGACGTTCCGACTGTGTGGTGCCCAGTTTCTCTTCTATCGCTGCCACGCGTTTTTCGAGAGCCTCGACACGGGCCGAATCCACCGCGCCGGCTTGCTGCAGAACTTTGGACACCTGCTCACGAATCCACTCTTGAACCGTCCGCTTTTCCTCGTCGGCTTTCTTGGTCATTTCTTCAACGAACTTCCGAGCCTCTTCGGAAGTCATTTCGCCTCGCGATACCATCTCGTCGGCAAGTTGTTTGAGCTTTTCAGCACTGAATGCTGCAGCTCCAAGTCCAAACGCCAATGTCTTCTTCAACACATCTAGCATTTTCAATTCGAATCACCTCCGATGGTCTATTCTCAAGGGAAGCCGACGTCTGCTCATACGGATGACCAACGGGATATGTTTCCTAAACATCTCTGTGCCAGTGAACGCGAGCTAACTTCGTATCTTCTGACCACTTGTATTCTATGCTTCCACTGTAAGCCTTGTGGAGCGCCTTTCCGATGCGCTGGGCAAGCTTTTCGTTCGTTGTGGTTATTTCTATTCCTCCGTCGTCGAACTCGAGACTCATTATCCGTTCTAGCGGGTTTAGTCCCATCGCCTTGATAGTCTCGTTGCGTATAAGATTAAGTATTTCCTCCTCGTGGTCGAACACGAAGCTTCCAGAAAGTCGTAGTACGCCGCCCGGCACGTGGTCCTGAATCTTGCGGCACGCTGGACATAAGGAACCGTGTGATGGTGTTTCGTTTTGTTGACCGGGCCTACGAATGGGTAATTGGTAGTCGTCAGGCAAGTGCCAATGATTTTCGTGCCATATACTGCCGCATAAGTTGCACTTTGTGCCTTCAGGCAGGTGCTCTTCGGGGATGTAAGGATCGTCGAAGTCCTCAACATTTCTACGGATGTGCACCGGCTCCTTCGACGAAGAATGGTTGGCTGATTGGTGGTTTGTCAATGTCGATTACCCCCTTTCTGTCTTAGAGGCGTGTAGCGAGAGAACCTGGGCCGCTTTGTGGTTATCCGTTCCTTCATTACCCCCGTCTCCAATTGCGCTAAACGGTTGCACTAGCGCTACTACTTACCAACCCCTAGCAGAGGCCATGAGCGACCAGCCGATAAGCGCCATCACAAACAAGGAAAACGGCACGAATGCATATCTGATGGGCAGCAGAATCAGCGAAACACAAAGCACACCTAACCCCAGGGCCAAAATCAGGTAATAGCGGGTTCCTGTCTTCGGTCCTCCCATCAGGAATCTCAACATCGAGTTGTGCACAGGCAGTTCCGCACCACACCGCGCACATATCCGTTTTCCTGGGGCATTTTCAGCGTAGCACCACCGACAAATCGCTTTTGTGCCGTCGCGCATGTGGCGCTCTCGTACCCACCTGTCCAAGCTGTGTTGAGCTTCAAAACCGGCTCCCATGGCAACGGCCACCTGCATTTCCTCTATGGCTCTATCGAGTTCGCCCAGTTCGTAAAGTGCTCTGGCAAGGCATTCGCGGGCTCCGATATTGCGGGGGTCGAATGCTATAGTTCGAACATATTCCTCGCATTGGCGCTTTAGGTAGGTTTTCAATCCAGTTGTCCGGTGCATGTATGCCAAGTATAAGGCCGCCGACGTCAGAGGCAAAAAGGCGATTAGGAACTCGTATACGCTGCGTGCACTGAAGAGTCCAACAATCAGTCCGCCGAAAAGCACGACAAGGATCAGTCCGTCGGATGCCTCAATGATGCCTTCCGACCACCAGTGAAGCACGGCGAACAACAGTCCGCAAGCTAGAATAATGCCAATAAGAAGCATCGCATTATTGTGGGCGTGTGCAGAAACTGCAGGGAGCTTTGAAAGGCCAAGTAATCGTAACCGTTGTTCGAGCGCCTATTGAGAATCAGAACCCCTGAAAGGCGAAATATCAATTTGCACCGTTGCTTGAGACCGGAATGCGGCCGCCTTAGTTGTCTTGGCGCTTGCGGCATCGTCTTGATCTGTCGTACTGATTTGACATTCAGTTTGCGATTTAAGCAGGCGCCCTCCATTTATAGCAAACACACTTTCAGTTATTGCTTTGAAGCTTGCTTTTCTTGTGTTTTCCTGGGGAGAACACGGCTTTCCAACAATTTCCTGCCTAACTACGGCCGCCGGGATCCCGTCAATAGTTTCGAGCCGAACTATCTGATTGGTGAATTCATAACTCTCGTTCAGGGCAGGGATTTTGAGCGCATAAGTCCATTTATCGCCTGGCCTGCGCGGTTCGCTAGCGCCCGGGAGGTAGAAGAGCACTATGTGGTTAGCGTAGTTGATCCCGGTTAGTGTTTCTGCTATTCGTTCCTGGGGCATCCCGAATATATCCGTGACCTGCCACTCACGATCAACAAGCGCCGTTAGTTTGGGATAAAGACTCGGATTGAGTTCAAGGGTGTTGCTGTCTGCTTGAGCTTGGCCCTTGAGCAAAGATATTTCCACCGGCAGAAGACCGTCGCCCTCGCGCTGGCCGTATCTGTGTCTCACTACGAGGTGAAATGCTGCTTTCAGGTCGATCGGCTTGGCTGATTCCGAATCGGATGATGCGGTCTTGCCTGTTATGACAGCGTCGATCTTGTAGTCGCGTATCTCCCTAGGTGTAAAGGTTGTTTTTATGGAGATCTTGTCGTTGTCGGCCGGAATCTCGCTGCACAGCCCTGTTGGGCAGAAGCACAGGGCTAAAACGCATGCCAAAACGATCAGAAGCACTCGGTCTCTCATAGGATCGGCGGCCTTAGCTAAGTGTGGTGTCGTGCACATGATAACCTTCAGTGTGATTGAGGTCAAGGCGTTGCGGGATACGTTGCCGCAACTGTGCGGCATCAACTTGACTTAGACTTCCGCGGGTAAGATAATGTTACTTAGGAACACCGCGATGCCCGAAAGCACCTTCCACCGGAAACTGGTTCGCGATGCCCTCGTCGACGTTGACCTCCAGACTGCCCTAACTCGGGCCGCGCGTGCGTACAAGTCTGCGCGCGTGGAGTGTATGCAGGGCTTCGACTTTCAACACGCTCGAGCTCAACTACGTGCCGTAAAGGAGCGCTGCATATCCAACTTGCCGAGCCTTTTCGAACGGTTTAAACAAGAAGCTGAGAAAGTTGGTGCTAAGGTCCACGAGGCAAAGGACGGCAGCGAAGCAGCTCATATAGTGGCGCAGATCGCACACGAGCACAATGCTCGCCTTATTGTCAAATCCAAGTCGATGCTGACTGAGGAAATACGCCTTAACGAAAGGCTCGCCGCTCAAGGTCTAAGCGCCGTTGAAACTGATCTCGGCGAGTGGATCGTCCAACTTGCGGGCGAAAGGCCTTCTCACTTCACAATGCCTGCTATGCACAAGACGCGCGAACAGGTTGCGGAGTTGTTTTCGCAAGTTCTCGGCGAGCCCATTCCTGCCGACATTCCGACCCTGGTTCAGGTTGCTCGGAAAGCACTGCGGCGGTGTTTCGTAGAAGCTGACATTGGGATATCCGGCGCCAACATAGCTGTCGCTGAGAGCGGCACATTGGTGATTGTTTCTAATGAGGGCAACGCGCGTCTGGTCACAACACTGCCCCCGGTTCACATTGCACTGATTGGCTATGAGAAATTGGTTGAAACGCTTGAAGATGCCATCAGCATACTAAAACTTTTGGCGCGATGCGCAACTGGTCAGAAGCAAACGGCCTATGTCTCGTTTGTCACCGGTCCAAGCCGCACAACGGACATAGAAAAGACACTTACTCTAGGTGTTCACGGGCCGACTGAGGTGCACATCGTATTCGTAGACAACGGCCGGACTGCGATGGCGGCTGACAGCGAGCTGCGCGAAGCGCTGTATTGTATAAAGTGCGGAGCATGTCTCAATCTGTGTCCTGTATACAACTCGGTCGGTGGACATGCGTTTTCCAATACGTATATGGGCGGTATTGGTACAGTGCTCACTGCATATCACGCTGGATTACAAGCTGTAGAGGACACCCTGGATTTGTGCTCCGGCTGCGCAACGTGCACTGATGTGTGTCCGGTCGGTGTCGACGTGCCAGGAATGATCCTCGAACTTAGGCGGCGCGTCGGTGAAGACAAAGGCCTAGGTTTGGCTACGCGGGCAGGGGTTTCTCTTATTAAGCACCCTCACCTCTTATATGAAACGGCGAGGCTCGCGCGTGCTTTACAGCGTCCTGTTCTTCGATCCGATGGCACACTGCGTAACCTCTCGCTTTTCTCAAAAATGTTTCTCGACAGACGATGGCCGGGTTTGGCAAGGACGTTTCTGCGGGAGACCCTGCCTGTAGTGCAGAACGAGACGGGTAGTCCGAGGGTCGGGTTTTTTGCAGGTTGCCTTATAGATTTCGTGTATCCCGAAATTGGACTGGCGATTTCAAATGTGGTAACTAGAACTGGGGCAGCCTTGTTGTATCCGGCTGAGCAATCCTGTTGCGGTGCGCCTGCTCTTTACTTGGGCGACTTTGCCACGGCTCGCAAGCTCGCCGTTGATACTATAGAAAACTTCCAGCAGTTTTCCGTTGACTACGTAGTGACCGCCTGTCCGACGTGTGCAGTGATGCTTAAGTATCAATTCCCCAGGTTGCTAAAAGACACTGAGTGGTACGAGCGTGCTGTTGAGTTGTCTTGCAAGATTGCGGATTTCTGTCAGTTAGCTTCTGAGGTTGTGCCGAACGGTATTTTCTCGAAAGGTGCCCAGTCGAATGAGAAAGTGGCTTACCACAGCCCGTGTCATCAGAAGCGCACTCTGAAGACGTCGGATTTCTCGATAAATCTGATAAGCGCAGCCGGGTTTTCACTTGTGGATATGCCGGACGCAGAGGAATGCTGTGGTTTTGCCGGCACGTACGCCGTCAAGCAGCCTGATGTTTCGGCTGCTATATTGAGCAGAAAGCTGGACTCAATTTTGGCGTCCGAAGCCGATGTAGTGGTGGCCGATTGCCCCGGCTGCATTATGCAGATCCGAAGCGGTCTGGCCGCTAGAGGCAGCTCAGTAAACGTTGTTCATAGTGCGCAATTGTTGTCCGAACGCATCGGTTGAAAAGATGGCATACTCTGATTTGCGGGATTTCATTTCGAAGCTTGAAAGTGAGGGGGAGCTCGTCCGCATTCGCCACCCTGTCAGCCCAGAACTCGAAGTGACCGAAATCACCGATAGGGTGGTGAAGTCCGGCGGTCCTGCTTTGCTGTTCGAAAACGTCGCCGGTTCAAGCGTTCCTATTCTGACCAACCAATTCGGAACAATGCGCCGAATGGCTCTGGCCCTTGGAGTAGAGGAGATCGATACTGTTGCCAAGGAGATTGAATCGCTTCTTAAGACGGAGGCGCCGGGTAGTTTCCTAGAGAAGCTCAAAGCCTTACCGAAGCTAGCACGTTTGGCGGATGCATTTCCAAAGACGGTGCGGACCGCTCCATGCCAGGAGGTTGTAAAAGAAGGCAGTGACGCAAGTCTAGATTGTTTCCCCATACTGAAGTGCTGGCCGGGTGATGGAGGCCGCTTCATTACGCTTCCGATGGTGTTTACCAAAGATCCTGAAACCGGACGTAGAAACGTCGGTATGTACCGTATGCATGTGTACGACGAGCGAACCACGGGGATGCACTGGCACATTCACAAAGTTGGTGCTCGACACTACGCGGAGTACGAGAGACGCAATCAAAGGATGGAAGTAGCCGTTGCGCTCGGCGGTGATCCGGCTATCACTTACGCCGCTACTGCTCCGCTACCGGAAGATTTCGACGAAATGATCTTTGCGGGTTTCCTGAGGAAAGAACCGGTTCGGTTAGTGAAGTGCAAGACTGTTGACCAGGAGGTTCCTGCAGACGCAGAAATCGTTTTAGAAGGATATGTTGATCCTTACGAACGCCGGCTCGAAGGTCCGTTCGGAGATCACACGGGATACTACTCACCTGCAGATTATTACCCCGTCTTCCATATCACGTGTATAACTCACCGCCGCAATCCGATCTATCCTGCGACAGTTGTAGGCAAGCCTCCAATGGAGGACTGCTTCCTGGCAAAGGCTACAGAACGCATATTTCTTCCCCTGCTGCGAGCTCAGCTTCCTGAAATAGTCGATATCAACCTGCCGATCGAGGGTGTATTTCACAACTTAGCTTTCATTTCCATACGCAAGCGCTATCCTATGCAAGCTCGCAAGGTTATGCATGCTCTGTGGGGATTGGGGCAGATGATGTTTACAAAGATCCTGGTGATTTTGGACCAAGATGTGGACGTGCAGAACACAGCGGACGTTTTGTGGCGTCTAGGAAACAACGTTGATCCCAAACGCGACGTAGTATTCGTAGAAGGTCCGGTCGACGTTCTTGACCACGCGTCTCCTCAACCACTTTACGGCTCGAAGATGGGTATAGACGCCACTAAGAAGCTTCCCGGAGAAGGGCACCCGCGCGAGTGGCCTGAGCAGATAGCGATGACTGCGGATGTCAAGGCTCGGATAGATGCTATTTGGGAGGAACTAGGTATTGGGTAGAGAGAGACGCTTATTTGTTGCTATCACCGGTGCAAGCGGGATGGTGTACGCTCAAAGGCTGCTGAGTGTGTTGCCTGAGGCATATCATCGCGTTTATGTAACGGCGTCGGATAATGCTCTAGATATTATGCGCGATGAACTTGGTGTGCACAGCTTGGAAGAGCTGATTCCAAAAGGAGTTGGATCAAGCTTCAGCGTGTTTTCCCCTGCGGATTTGTACGCACCGCCCGCGAGTGGTTCCCACGATTATGAGGGCATGGTCATTGTGCCATGTTCGGTCGGAGTAGTGGGACGCGTAGCAGCCGGCGTGTCGAATGACCTCGTGACTCGGGCAGCCGACGTATGCCTGAAGGAGCGGCGGAAATTGGTTCTTGTCTTACGCGAAACGCCGCTGAACCTCGTTCACATTCGAAACTTGGCACTGCTTGCGGAAGCGGGTGCGATTGTTCTTCCAGCTTCACCTGCTTTCTATCACAAGCCTCAGAAACTAGATGATGTGGTCGACTACGTTGTTGATAAGATCCTCTGTGTACTGAATGCGGGAACGAGGTTGATGCCAGAGTGGTGCGAGCGATGACACGGCCCTGGGCAAAGCTCTTGGTCATCTTGGAAATGATCAAGTTCGAACACACAGTCTTCGCGCTGCCCTTTGCGTTGGCGTCTGCTTTAGTTGCTTCACATGGGTTACCAAGTGGGAGAACACTTGGTTTGATACTGATGGCGATGGTCGGAGCGCGAAGTGCGGCAATGGCTTTCAACAGAATAGTTGATGTTCGTCTCGACGCACTAAACCCCAGAACGGCTAACAGAGCACTGCCCAGAAACTTGGTTTCGAGAGGTGCGGCTTGGGCTCTTGTTGTCGGGGGATCTGCGATGCTCTTAATTGCCGCGTGTTTATTGAATCCGCTTGCGTGTGCGTTGTCACCTGTGGCATTGGCAGTAGTGTTGGGCTATTCATACTCAAAGCGCTTCACGAGTCTTTCCCATCTTTGGTTGGGGCTCGCTCTGGGCATCGCGCCGGTTGGCGCCTGGGTCGCCGTTAAAGGGGAAATAGGGTTTCCGTCTATGGTTCTGAGCGCGGCGGTGATTTTGTGGACAGCCGGGTTCGACATAATATATGCACTTCAGGACTTGGAGTTTGACAGACGTTTCGGTCTCTTCTCGCTGCCTGCAAGAATGGGTCCGTCAAGAGCTCTTTTGGTCTCAAGGGCATTTCACGTAGGGGCAACGATTCTCCTTATTTTGTTTGGATTCCTGTGCAAGCTTGGCGTCTGGTACTATGTCGGTGTTGGCCTCGCTGCTGGGTCACTCCTATATGAACAAAGCATTGTTTCTCCGGACGACTTGAGTCGGGTGAACGCTGCTTTTTTCAACGCTAACGGCGTGGTGAGCATCGCAATATTGGCATTTGTGGCCTTGGACTTGTATGCACGATGATGTTTGAAGACATATTTCAGAACAGTGACGTTGGAGATATTCTGCTGCGTGTGCTGGATGGCGAACGACTCAGTTTTGAGGACGGTGTAAGACTCTTCCGCTCCGCGGATTTGCCTGCTATTGGCGCTGCAGCCAACATCGTCCGACATAGGCTCAACGGCAACCGCACTTACTACGTGGTTAATAGGCACATCAACTACACTGATGTGTGCAAGAACGAATGCCGATTTTGTGCCTTCTACAAGTCGCCTAGCGATCCAAGTGCTGTAAGAATGACCATCTCAGAGGTGTTGGATCGTGCAGCAGAAATGTATGAGCACCTGAAGTTCACAGAGCTGCACATCGTGGGCGGCTGCAATCCTGATCTGCCCTTCGACTATTATACGAACCTGCTTTCGGCGCTTAGAGAGAGATTTCCCGGCGTTCACCTGCAGGCGTTTACAGCAGTGGAAATCGCTCACATTGCTGACGTGGGTCGCATGACTATTAGGGAGACGCTGAAGGCACTTCAGGAGGCTGGGTTGGGTTCTATTCCTGGCGGCGGTGCGGAAGTTTTCTCAAGTAGAGTGCGCGACGCGTTGTGTCCGAACAAACTTCCGGCAGAAAAATGGCTTGAAGTGATGAGGGAAGCCCATTTGCTGGGCATCAAGAGCAACGCAACAATGCTCTATGGGCACATAGAAACGGATGCTGAGAGGGTGGAGCACTTGATCAAACTTCGCGAGCTTCAAGATGAAACGCACGGATTTATGGCATTCATACCGCTGAAGTTTCACGTGGATAACACACGCGTAGGAGAAGGATTGCGGAGACAGAGCTCGACCGACGATCTCAAGTTATTCGCCATCTCGCGATTGATACTGGACAATTTTCCACACATAAAGGCTTTCTGGATAATGCTGGGAGTTAAGCTTGCCCAGGTCGCCCTAAGTTTTGGTGCTGACGACTTTGATGGCACGGTGGTTGAGGAGCACATAACGCATCGCGCTGGCGCGAAGACACCTGAGAGCCTTACGCCTCAGGAAATACGCAGACTGATCTCTGAAACCGGCACTGTGCCAGTCGAACGCGACACATTATACAACGAGGTAACACGTGATGAGACTGGGATGCCTGCCATACTTAAATGTTAGGCCGTTGGTGCATTATCTCGAACAAGGAGGGCTTCCACGGGGGTGGGAGTTGGTGTATGCACCGCCGTCCCAATTGGCAAGAATGCTCCTACTGGAAGAAATCGCCGCTGCGCCGGTTTCAAGCTATGCTGTGTTGGCAAATCCGCAGCTCAGCGTTTGTCCAGGTATTTGCATCAGTTCGGACGGCCCGGTCAAGAGTGTGCTGATGTTTTCTAAGGTGCCTATACCGGAAGTGAGAGTGGTTGCGCTTGACACGAGTAGTCTTTCGGGTGCGAACATGTTGAAGATAATCCTTGCGGAGATGTATGACGTGCATCCCGACTTTCGGTTGACCGCGCCGGAAAAAGCTTCGGAAGCTCTTCAGTTATCCGACGCCGTGTTTTTGATTGGCGATACTGCAATGCTGCACCCAAAGGATGGGCTCATTGTTCTGGATGTTGGAGAGGAATGGAAAAGGCTTGCCGGTCTTCCTGCCGTGTTTGCGCTGTGGGCCGGGGTGGGGCTGTCGCCACAGCTGGTTGGCATTCTGCTGCACAGTCGCGATGAGGGTATGCGGAATATTGAAAGCATTGCCCGCGAAGAAGCAATTCGCCTCGAGTTGCCGTATGAAGTGTCCTACGACTACTTGGCACACACAATCAGATACAACCTTGGGGAGTCGGAGATGCTTAGCCTGAATGTATTTCGGGAGAAGTGCATTGCACACGGGCTTTTGGACGAACGCACTTGCCGAAATACAGAGATTCTCGCGAGATGAGTGCTCAAGTTTCTGAGATACTTCGGAAGGCGACAAACGGAACTCGCATATCTTCGGAGGAAGCGCTTACGCTCTTTGCCGAAGCGGCATTGCCTGAGCTGGCGTGGGCTGCTGAGCAAATATGTCAGTCCAAACATCCGGAGAATGTGAGAACCTACGTTATCGATAGGAATATTAACTACACGAATGTCTGTATTTCAGGATGTGCTTTCTGCGCGTTCTTTAGACCTCCAGGGCATCCGGAAGGCTATGTCCTTTCGATCGATGAAATACTCCGCAAGGTCTCTGAGGCAGTGAATCTGGGCGCGACGCAAATCTTGATGCAAGGTGGTTTGCATCCAGACCT
This sequence comes from Armatimonadota bacterium, assembly GCA_029907315.1. Lineage (GTDB taxonomy): Bacteria > Armatimonadota > UBA5829 > UBA5829 > UBA5829 > CALJES01. The sequence continues at coordinate 21,838 of JARYME010000001.1, forward strand.
GGACGTGGCCTACTTCGAATCTTTATTCCGGGAAATAAAGAAACAATTCAGCGTGCACCTGCACTCTCTTTCTGCTCCGGAAATCGTTCACATAGCACGCATATCGGGATTGTCGGTTCGCGAAACTCTCAAACGACTCCAGGCAGCCGGATTAGACTCTTTGCCTGGAGGGGGCGCTGAGATACTGGTCGACTCGGTTCGGCGAAGGCTCAGCCCGAGAAAATGCAGGGTTGACGAATGGGTGCAAGTTATGCGGATTGCTTCCGAACTGAATATGAAAGGTACAGCCACAATGGTCTTCGGCATGGGGGAGTCGTTCGCCGATAGAGTTGCACACCTGACTGCAGTTCGAGACCTTCAGGATGAGACCGGCGTGTTCACTGCATTCATACCGTGGACATATCAGCCTGGTAATACTACGCTGGGAGGAGACAGTGTAGGCGGGCACGATTACCTTCGCACGCTAGCCGTATCCAGAATTTATTTGGACAACATCCATAACATCCAAGCGTCTTGGGTTACACAAGGGGCGCAGGTTGCCGAACTTGCTCTGCGTTTTGGAGCGAATGACGCGGGCAGCACGATGATAGAAGAGAACGTTGTGGCCGCAACCGGCGTGTCTTACAAAATGGACGAACGAGGGTTAGTAGATCTTATTCACAGAGCCGGTTATCGAGCCGCTCAGCGCACCACATTGTATGAGATTGTGAAACTGCACGAAGCTTGAAAAGTGGAGAGCACAGCTGGAATGCGTTTCGCTGTTATTGCTGGCAGCCAGGGGTTCAGGTGGTTAGAGAAGCTGCAAGGTCGAGCTGATCGGATCGGTCCGGTGGCAACTCCGTTCGGGAGTTCCGCTCCGGTGTACTCTTTTGTGGAGAACGGAATTGAGATCCTACTTCTGTCGCGCCATGGAGAGCGTGGTTATGAAGTGTCGGCGCCATTTGTAAACTACCGTGCCAATATTTGGGCGCTCAAAGAGCTGGGAGCAGAAAGGATCATTGCGTGGTCTGGTCCGGGAGCCATAGATCGTAGCATATCGGTTGGAGAGATTGTTGTTCCGGATGATGTTGTAGACGAAACTAGGCGAAGACCCGGCACGTTCTATGAGGGACTAGGTATCGGGTTTATCCGCCAAAACCCTGTGTTCTGCCCTGAAATCGCTGCAGGCTTGAGGCAAGCGGTAATTCGTAAGCAAGGATACTGCCGCGAGCGCGACGTCTACGTGTGTACCGAGGGACCCAGACTCGAGACCGTCGCTGAGATTCGCAAGATGGCATTATACGGTGGTACACTTGTTGGCATGACCGTTTGTCCTGAGGTTTTTCTTGCACGCGAGCTTGAGATTTGCTACTGTCCAGTGTGCTACGTGTCGAATTATGCTGAAGGTACCGTGGATCGACCATACGTTGTCGGCGAGCTGTTCGAAGGCATGCTTACGGCGGAGGAGAGGGCAAGGGTGGATGAAGCAGTTGCGCTTCTTCCGGAGATCATCCTGGAAGCCTTTGCAGGATTGCCAAAAGCTCGATCCTGTCCGTGCGGTCGATCGATGGAACGTTATCGAAGGCGCGGCGACATTGGAGACGATTGGCACACGTGGATCAGCAAATCAGTTTGAGTGTTCTGGCTTTGTTGCTTCTGGTTTGGAGGGGATACCTGTTCGCAAGCTCAGGCAAATATTGAGCACAGGATGTAAAGGGAGTTTGGGTAGCATCTATGAACATACTAGTCACAAACGACGACGGCATACATGCAGACGGACTTATTGCCTTGAAGATTGCATTGGAGAAAGCGGGTCGCGTTTACGTTGTCGCACCTGACAGACCTCGAAGTGCTTGCGGTCATTCGATCACCCTCCACAAGCCTTTGCGTGCGGACGAGGTGAGGCTGCGGGACGGAAGCTTAGCTTATGCCAGCAATGGTACGCCGTCTGACTGCGTCAGCCTGGCTCTGCTTGGTTTGATTAAAGAGCCCATAGACCTTGTAGTGGCAGGAATCAACAGGGGTCCAAACCTCGGTTGGGACCTTACTTACTCGGGAACAGTATCGGCGGCAATGGAGGGTGCTATTATGGGAGTTCAGTCGTTCGCGATATCCGTGACCGCTGACAAAGCGGACGTCGACTATACCCCAACTGCAAACTTCGCAGCACGGTTGGCGGTTCTTCTCCAGGAACGACGGCTGCCGGCCGATACTTTGTTGAACGTGAACGTGCCGGCGCTGCCTGCTGAGAAGATCAAAGGTGTTCGGATCACAAGGCAGGGCCAGCGGAGATACACCGGAAGCGTTGTCAAGCGACTGGACCCTTCTGGTCGAGCGTACTACTGGTTGGGCGGCGACACTGTGGTAGACAAGATGGATGAGGGGACTGACGTCAAAGCGATAGCAGACGGATACATTTCGGTAAGCCCGATCCATCTTGACCTCACGGATTATAACACTCTCAGGGAAATGTTTTCTTGGGGTATTCAGGATATCGATGTCGGAGGTTTGGGCCGAGAGAATAGCTAGCCTGTATGATATGATGCAGCGCTGCACCCTCTGTCCGCGCCGATGTGGCGTAGACAGACTGAAGGGCGAATCGGGCGTGTGCGGAATAGGCGCTGATGCGGTTGTATCAAGTTACGGCCCGCATTTTGGCGAGGAGTCTGTGCTGGTCGGCCGCTGTGGATCGGGTACGATATTCTTTGCCGGTTGCAACCTCAAATGCGTCTTTTGTCAGAACTACGATATCAGTCACCTGCGCCGCGGTGGTGTTGTTACAACGGGTGAGTTGGCTGGTATGATGCTGCGGTTGGCAGAGCGAGGTTGCCACAACATAAACTTAGTTACACCCACCCATCAAGTTGCGCGCATAGCTGAAGCACTCTCTATTGCTCGTGGAATGGGCTTAGAAGTGCCGGTAGTATACAACTGCGGTGGGTATGAGTCGGTGGATGTGCTGAAGCTGCTTGAAGGTTTTGTGGACATTTACATGCCCGATATCAAGTACGGCGACAATGAACCCGGCAAAAAGTATTCCGGCGTCTCGGACTATTGGGACAGGTGCCGCGAGGCAGTTCGCGAGATGCATCGACAAGTCGGAGACTTGCAGGTTTCAAGCCAGCCAATTGGTGCGGGCCAAACCGTCTCTCTCGCAACCAAGGGTTTACTCGTGCGCCATTTGGTGATGCCAAACAACATCGCCCGCACGGACAAGGTCCTCGAGTTTCTAGCCAACGAGATCAGCAAAGACACTTACGTCAACATAATGTCTCAGTACAGACCAGAGTGGCAAGCTTCTAGGTTTCCCGAGCTTAACCGTCGGATTACGCATGCGGAGTACGTGGAGGCTTTCCGTAAAGCCGAACAATTGGGTCTTCATCGGTTTGCGGATTAACTGTTATGCACGCAGGAAATGCGTCAATCTTCGCCGAAACCAAGAGACAAACACACAGGTTCCGGTGAATTGATAGGCCTGCACAAGCGCACGTCCAGGGGTTTGAACCCGCTTCTAGGTGGACTCAGCGGTGCCGTAGTTGCACTTGTCCTAGCTTATGTGGGGTCCTACCTGCAGACGCGTTTCGGTTTCGGCGTGGTGGGAACTCGTGGCAGCCGCGTTACAGGGGCCGAGGTTTTTGTTCGGTCTGCGTTGAACTTATATGCCTTGCACCACGTGCCCTTAGAGGGTACAGGGCAGATTCACGACTCATTTGGCAGTGTAGTCCGCGTCAGTGCTTCAATTGTGCTGCCTTTGACAGTTTGGAGTGTTATTCCGCTTGCTGCACTTCTGGTTGGTGGGTTTGCTGTCGGTTCGGGAAGACCAGACGCGGGCTACAAAAGAACTATTCTTTGCGGTGTTTTTTGCGGCATCCTGTATGGCGCCGCTCTTGGCTGTTTGACGCCGTTGGTTCGCGGCAAACTGGACTTCTTTCTATTACCGCAAGTGGGCGGACTGGCGCCGAATCCTCCACCAATTGAGTTCTATCCCTCTGCATCAGGTGCTCTGCTTAACGGATGTAGCTTCGGTGCTGCGTTTTCGATGCTTGGTGCACTTTTTGCGGCGAGTCGGCTGCACCGCAAGCGGGGCCGTTCGAGCAAGTGGTGGGCGTGCGGCAAGGCTGTATTCGTGTGCGCATTGATTGTCCAAACACTCTTCGCTCTGGCTCTTCTTGGCTATGTTCTATTCGAATCTGAGAGCGCGGAGGCATCAAATCAGCGCATCGTTGAAATGCTGCCGACGGCTGCAGGGTTGGGTTACTCAATGATACATGGCGCAGCCCTGATAAGTAGCGTGGAATCACAGCTTAAGGGAGGGCCCGTACAGAAGGCTTTTTACGCTCGGGTCGATTTGTACGGTGTTATCCAGAAGGGGAATGAGACCAGACGTGTAGATACTGCTTTACGCATCGTCGCATTGTTCGTTGTTGCCGCAGTCGGGGTAGTTGGCGGTCGTTTGGCCGTGCGATGGGGTTCGGTCGACGGTTCGCTCCCCACAGGATTCCGTTGTGCATTACTGCACAGCGCTTACCTAAGTTTGCTACCCAAATTATGCAGTATGTTCTTGCGCCAATCGGATCCCATCTCGTCGGTGAGCATATCCATTGGCGCATTGTTCGGATGGCGCCTGTTGGTGTCGTTCGGCTGCGTGTTGGTCTGCGCCATAATAGGCGCACAGTCTTATCGCAGGAGCCGCTTATTCGTTCAGCCGTCATGATAATTCGCAACCTCACAAACTACGACGTAGAGGATCTAATCCAAACGGCGGTTCAGGAGTTTCCCGCACACGACTTGCGCGAGTTGGCTGTAGAGATTAAGTATTGCCCTAGGACGTCGCGTCAGTTTGCGTCGGGAACCTATTACCGGTGTGCAAAAGGTCGACCTGATGGACGATTGATCAGAGTTCGCATCAACCGTGCCAACGTATACCCAGTTGTTGTCCACTTTCGAACATCTCAGTACTATAGGGAAAAGAATTCTCGTGGTCAGGAGATGGTGTACCAGAAGCTGGAGACTGTTTCTCTTCGCTCGCCTGAGCATCTCGTGTTGGCTATCTTCCTGCATGAGTTTTCTCACTTTCTCGACCATTTGGCGGGTAGAAACGGCAGGTACAAGCAGACAAAGGCAGACAAGTTTGCATTTCAGAAGCTGAAGGCCCTGGGGGTACTGTGATAACAGATTGATTGTTCAGCTCGATATTGTCAGCGCTTCAAGGAAACTGCTTCGGGGGTGAATGTATGGATTACCGTCAAGGCGATGAAATCGAAGTCGTTATTGACAGGGAAGGACTAGGTGTCGATCAAGGCGTTGGACACCTGCCTGACAATACTCTGGTAGTCATTGTCGGTGCTGCTGGTAAAGTAGGGCAGTCTGTTCAAGCGACCATCGTTGCTGTGGAGAGAACACCTCTAGGAGCATCTATACTGGCAAACGCCAAGAGCTAATCCTTTTCTTCAAACGCCCTTTACAAAGAATCTCGCGCTCGCGCAGTTTCTGTTCAATACAGAGTGCTCACAGTCGACTAGATCTTTCTGCCGGCAAATATCTCCCGAAGTTCTTTTTCCCTTTCTGCCTTTATCATTGCGATCACGCTGTCGCCCGGGCGTAGCTTGGTGTCGGAATGAGGAATCAAGGCGTGGTCGTCGCGAATCACCGATATAATAAGCGTGTTGGGCGGCAATTCCAGTTGGCCGATGCGCATTCCGGCTACTGGGGAGTCGGGCGTTATGTCAGCTTCGACTACCTCTATCTCGCCTCTTTTGAGTGCAGCTAGAGGTATGATTTGACTTGTCTCAATCTGTTGTTCGATTAGGTTGAAGATTATTCTCGTACTGGAAACCGTTTGGTCAATTCCCAGTTCTTGGAATAGAGCTTCGTTCTTGGGGTCATTTACGCGAGCAATCGTCCGTGGAACGCCGAACTTTCGTTTTGCCATCTGGCAGATTACCAGGTTGTCCTCGTCGTCACCGGTAACTGCTACTACGACATTGGCTCTACCCATCCCGGCCTCGGCCATCGAGCGAACTTCGCAGCCATCCGCGTGCATTACTATGTCGCCAAGCTCTTCCGCGAGGGCCTCAGCAGTCTTTCGGTCCTTTTCCATCACGAGAACCTCGTGCCCTTCTTGTAGCAACTGCTTGGCGAGGTAATATCCGACCTTTCCCGCGCCCACTACAATCACATACATTGCGCTAGCGCCGCTCATGCTCGCCCTCCATAGAAGCATTGGTGATGCCCAGCCGCAGGTATTCCTCAAACGTGCTGAACTCTCTGCCTAGGACCTTGTCGCGAATAAGCCCTGCACCGACACAAGTCGTACACACGGTCTCTATACCCAGCTCAGCATAAGCTGCTGCGCGTATGGGGTCGTAAATGCGGGCTACAACTTTGGGAACCTTGAAGCGCACCTTCGCCAGCTGGACCGACATAATGTTTCGGTTGTCGCCGTTGGTCACAGCCACGAACGCGTCGGCGCGGTCAAGCTCTGCGCGGCGCAGAGTATCTTCGTCGATACCGTTGCCAACAATTGTCTTGCCCGAAAAGTCAGACGACAAACGTCTGAAAGCATCCGCGTTTTGATCTATTATAGTGACGTCGTGTCCTTCGCGGGACATTACGCTCGCAATGGTGGAGCCGACTCGCCCACACCCGAGGATTACAATCTTCATGGTGGCTAATTGCCTCCGTTACTTCGAAATCCGGTGGCCAGGCACCACAGGTGGTCAAAGGGGTCTGACAAAACAAGTGTACACCTGCACCGCCATAGTGTCAACAAGCGACCTCAGCCAATCATCTATGCCAACTTTGAATCTGATGCCGTGGACATCGCTGGCTTTTTATCTTGCCAAGGTTACCTCAGCTGCAACCTGAGAACCAAGCTTGCGTAGTTGGGTAGGGGCTGCAATGATTCGAAGATCAAAAGCCGATTCGTTCGACGCTTTCAGTCTCGGTAGCTCTTCTTTGCGAAGAGCAAGCCAGCGCCCGTCTGAGATCTCGCCAGCCTCGACTGCAAGCTCTTTGCTGGCGAACTCGAGAACAAGCTCCGAGGGTCCGAACGGCAACCATATCATTTCTCGGGATTTGGCGAGCGGCTTTCCATCAGCCGACAGCAGCGCCCAATGGCCCTTACCGCGCAAAGCAGTATCACCGAAACAGGCGTCCCCGTTAGACTCTATTCCAACCACGCGGCCGTGCATATCAAAGCGGACCATTCCAGTGCCGTTGGGTTCCAGGCTGACCTTCGCCAGTTCGCAGCCGGGCTCTGATATACTCACTTGTAGGGGTTTGGAGCCAGGGTTGACCAGTAGAATCGTTCGGGCTCCACTATCCTCAAATATGCGGAATGCGTGCCCACCAGTCGCACCGATGCGCGCCTCACCAAAAGCGGTGGCTCTAAAAGTTTTACCAACGCTGAACCAAGGTTGAGGGCTGAAATAGACTGAGCCTTTCCCCACGAAGTTTCGGTACCCTGCTCCGGTTGGTATGGCCGTAACGGGTTCGACGTTGATACAAAGTTCTTGCCCATTTGACCAGCCGACATCGCTGTAGTTTTCGGAAACGAACCGCACTCCGCACAGTTCCGTAAGCCGCTTCAATCTGTCTCGTTTACGCAGCGGACCGTAACTAACATCTCCCGTGATCATTAACGTTCCGCCAGATTCGACGAACGACTTGAGTCGAGCGTACATAGAGTCCGGAATTGCGTAGGGGATCGGATAGACGAGCACTCTTGCCGATGAAGGCAGCTTGTCCAGGTTGCGGTCGTCGATCGTTCCAAAATCGATGCGTGCGTCGAGCAAGGCGTTGACCGCGTTGTAGATCATTCGGATTGCCTCACCTTGTCTGCCTCCTAGCATTTGGTCGACAGGTACCACCAAATAGACACTGGGTTCTTTGTATACCGGTCGAACGCTGCGGAGCATAATGCTTTGGTTGCGATAGGCGAGAAGAATGTCCTTCGGAGGTCCGCCGCAGCTGTAGTTAACGCCCCACGGAAACACCACATCATCCATGTCCTTCCAACACCAATTGGAGATGAATGAACCGCCTTCTCCAAAGATGTAATGACCAGTGATCAGGTAGCGGCTGAAGTCTTGGTTAGGGTTGTCTGCGCCGTGGGTGCGCTTGTCGTGATCAACAACGGAGCCGAACTCTCCCAGGCTGATCGACTTACCTTCGAAGCGGCGGTCAAACATTTTGAAGTCGCAACGAAGCACATCAGGCGTATTGTAGCTGTGCATGTTTGCGAAATCCAATCCACCTGTGCACAGGAGTTTATTCATAGCCCAGTACTCTTGCAGATAGCCGCAGGTGAGCGGCATATTGGGAGCGGCTTCCTTTATTCCTATTCGTGTGGCTTCTACCCAGCGGTTAATGAGGTAGTTTCTGAATTCGTCGGCGTCGCGGGTCCGAATATCGTTCCACGCACGTGTGCCTGCAGCGTATGGAATGAAACCAATGGGTCCTTCGGGCGCGGACACATACCATGCTGCGCGAAGTGCTTCATCACTGACGTATCTATGGCGGAGCCAATCATTCCAAAGTTTTTCTATGTGCTGGGCGTGTCCTGACTTCCTCTCCCACGGCATTGGTACAATTGGTTCGTTCCTGACATCTACCCATATGCCTGGTACGTCCCGATAGCGTTTGGCTATGATATTGGCAACACGGCGCTGTATCTCCAGTTCGGCATCACTCGCCTCAACTTGTGCCCAGTCTTGGACGTCCAAGTGAAGTATCACATGGTGTTTTTGACAAGCCTGAACGAGAGCGTCTAGAGAACGCTCCAAACGCAGCGGTAGGTTGCAGATGCTCGGATCTGGATCTTTCCATCTGAGCTTTTCATCCGCGAAGGGCGAAATGTGCAAGATACGTAGAATATTCAGTCCACTGTCGCGCATGCGCTGAAGGTCGCGGTCCCACGTGAGTGGGTTCTCGTTTTCAGACATCAGCATTGCGCCAGTAACATTGGTACCCGAGAGCAGTACAGGTCTCTCGCCATCACAGACGTAGTTGTCTCGCCATCGAACCTTAAACCCAGTGGTGATCGCGCTCATGCTTCGCGCTGCGAAGCCGGTTTCGATTTCATCTATCTTTCTCTCGTTGACGATCAGTTCGGCCGTTGCGCGGTACAAATCTCTTGAAAACCTACTCGGTTTCCATTCGGTGCTTACGGATTGAGTGGAACCGGCTGCCAGCGCTACTCTGATAGGCGAACATACATACACCTGATTGCTTGCACGATCGAGTATTCGGAAAACTACTTTGCCGCGGACGTCGCAGCGGCCGAAATTAGCAGCGGTGCAGCTGAGCCTGACGGTTTCACCGTTCTCATAGAGCGGAAGGTTGGTTGCAAACGAGTGCAAGAAAACTCTTGCGACAAGGGCGTCCACTATGGCTCCGAGAAACGGAAGCAGCGGACCGCCAGGACTAAACAAATCTCTGTTTGTCACGCCGAAGAATGCCCACGCGGAGCCCGCGTACGGTCCCGCGTAGATGTAAGCAATCGAACCCACATCGCCGCGCAGTCGGCCGAATGAGTCGCAAGCCTGCACGATAGAGACGTGGCGGCCCCACTTGTCAGCCCAAATCGGGTGGTTGCTACCCAGCATGGAACAAGCTGAATAGCCTTGAAGTTCACCATTCCACTTAAATGGCGGAATAATGCTTTGTCCTGGGGTTGCGCGCAGACCTGATGCATACTTCAGATGATAGCTCGGGTCGAACACCCCGATTTGATCGGGGTCGAGTCCCATAGTGTCTCCTGGGCGACCGAAACGTGTATTAAGTGGACGAGTGATTGGTGTTTCCGCAGAAAGGTCTGCAAGGGTAGTTGCTGCTGATCGAGGTACGAGCCTGCCGTCGGCATCAACGTCACAGGGTTCGTCGAACGCATAACCGCCCAATGAGAGGAATGTCCCGCCAGACTTGAGATAGGCCTTGATTGATTCGTAAGCTGCGTACGGGTAACTCGGTCCGTACGGAAGCACCAGGCAATCGAAGTTGTCGCGTTTCAGTATGTTAGGATCTGCCAGGTCGCCGGATTTCAAGTAGGTCACACCGTAGCCGTGCTTTTCCAGCATCGAGCCGAGCGTATTTGGATCAGCATTTCCCGGTCTTGGTGGAAACGAGTCTCTGAGCACAGCTACACATCCTTTTGGTCCGCGGTTACTCGTCAGGTTGGAAGTGCGAGCCAGTTCAAATGCCGTGCTGACCTCAACCGTTTGAAAGAAAATATCAGCAATGGAGACGTCGGCATTTCCGCCGCTGAAACCAATGAGAATCTTGTTTACGGTAAGCGGTTCACGCCTGCCGTTACCGCGGGCTTCGTACGAAAAGCTCGAGATTGGTACAGAAACATGGTGCCAACCAGTGGGGATGTCGCCTATAGGTCGGTCACCGATCCTCGCGGCGGCAACATAACCGTCGCCGTCGCTCTCGAACAGCCAGATCCAGAGTTGTGCACCTGGCGAGACACTGTTCACATGCAAGTCTATTTCGATGGTCGCCGTGTTAGCAGGCAAGGTTATATTTCTAAACGCGTTGCCCCAATTAGCCTGTTCGGTCCTATAGATCAGGCGCAGCGAAGGTTTGTTCTCTCGGGCGTGTTCATAGTCGGCAGAGATTGCAATCCTTCCACCATCCGGATGCTCGCTCCACTGGTCGGCGCTGTGGAAATCGCTCGGCTTTGCTATTGCGAAGAATGCCGTCACTGCGAGTGCTACCGTACCCAACTCGTTTCCTCCACCCATTCGATTTGCGCTAGAGCATAACATAACAACTGACCCCGCGCAATAAAAGCGACTTGGAATATGCGTGATTGCGGGTTAATCGTGCTAGGTGCAAGGCGTAGGGTGCAAGGAAGGGATTCGGGCGGGACATCTCACTACACAATCATTCTCTTGCCGAGCCACTTCAAGTATTTCCCACAGCTTGGTAGTCATACTGGAGATGGCACAAATAACAGGAGCAAATATATAGTTGCCTGCGAGGAGGGTAAAAGCAGGATGCGCTTCCCTAGAAAGTTTGTCGGTTTTCTGGTGTTAACTCTGGTAATGTTTGCTGCAAATTCTGCTGGTGCCGTATACGTAAAGGAGTTTGCGGCGAAGAATGATTTCACAGTCGGCAGCCATGAACGAACTGGGTTTGACGAGAGATTGGGCGGTCTTGCCATTCTGGACACGATTGACTGCGTGCCGATACTTTGGGTTCCCAGTCCTACTGCAAACGCTGTTCTCAAATTAGACGGAAGGACCGGCCGCCAACTAGCTGTCTACCGGCTTGGCCCGCGAGGCGCTGAATGGAGGCCATGCGCGGTGACTTCTGACCCGTTCGGCAATGCCTACGTGGCTTGTGCCTGTCCGGGGCGATCCGGTAAAGTCGTTCGTATCCGAGCGGTGCCCTCGGGCGACACCAACGGCGACAGTATCGTCACGACGAGTTCTGATAGAGATCAGAATGGCCTGATCGGGCTAAACGAAGTTCTCGACTGGGGTCAGGACGATTGTGTAGACGTCCTGGCTGATACAGGTCCTGAAACACAGCCCTCAGCGCTGACGTTTGACTCAGACGGCGCGTTGTGGGTTGCACTTGAAGGGACGTCTGCCGTAGCGCGGGTGGACCTGGTATCCGGCGTGCTTACCGCTGTGATCGAGCTTCCGGGGAAGCCGAGCAGTATTTGGGCTGATGCAGGCGGGTCAATTTGGGTGCTCAGTCGACGTGATCATGCGTTATACCGCGTTTCGACTCGCGACCGAACAGTAGCAGCTGTGCATGACCTGGGCGATTCAAGTCCGGTTGCGATGTGCTTCGATACGTACGGCAGGATTTGGGTGGCGGACGAATACGGTACCCTTATCGTAGTTCACCCTGAGCATGGGATGCTGTTCAGGTATGCAACCGACTACTGCGGCGGATTCGCTGGTATAGCTGTCGATGACGATGGGAATATCTGGGCTTCGTGTCCGGTGAAAGGGCTCGTCACGTGCTTCTCAGCCGTCGACGGCGCCGTAATGGACGAAATACCTGTGGGTGGCTCACCACAGCAGCTTTGTTTTGACTCTGATGGCACGCTGTGGGTGCTCAATGGGGAGAACAAAACTGTGAGCGGGATAGATGTCGGCGACCGCAGAGTTGTCAGAACCGCACCCTCTCTGCCTGCTTCTTGTAGCAGCACACCTTTCTCCTCCGCAGTGTACGTGCGCGGTATTCCGTCCAACGGCACCTGGACGGTGCTCATCGACGCCGGCACGCCGGATGCTGCTTGGGGAACGGTAGTCTGGAAAGCGGAAGAGAACGGGGGACAGGTTCAAGTTGAGGCTCGGGCTGCTAATACGCCTGCCGAGCTTCCACTTTGCGCGTATGTGTCGGTTCGCAGTGGAGAAGCTCTCTCGGTCGGCGAAGGAAGGTATCTTGCCCTTCGGATTAGCCTTACTCGCGGTCCAAAATGGTCGCCGGTGGTCAGATGGGTGCGAGTCGAGGGCAAGAACCGACCGCCCGACACAAGTGGGGCTGTTGCTCTTATCGATACCTCAAAACCAGGAACGGCAGGTTACTTGCCAATCATTATTGGCGGAATCGTTGATCCAGATGGGGACAGCTTCACAGTCAGAATAACCAGTGTCACGTTCGACGAAAGTGCTAGCCACTGTGCGACGCCTGGCGACGATGCACAACTGCTTGGGATCGGTAGTCCGACGTTGTGGATTCCGGACAAGCTTCTGAAAGGCCAAGGCGGCTGCAGTATATCATTCCAGGCCATAGACTCTGAAGGTGGAGTGTCTGAGGGTGTTGTGCAGCTTGCTCCGAAATAAGATTATTGCCTAGAACAACCTTGTAGGCAGGCAACGGTCATCAAACGATATTTTTTCGATACTATACCAGGCTTGGCTCGGCATTCTCTCGAAATTGCTGCGCGTGGATACCGAACCTAGCCTGGTCTTAACGTTTAAGATTGGGTTACCGTGCAAACGCAGTAATTTTTGACTATGTTTTCTGTTACGCAGCGCCGTAGCCCTAAGCAGATGTGTATAACCAAACGCGCTGCAGTTTTTCCACTTCATAGCCGCAAGCTCTGTCCCATCTAACTTTTCCACGTGCAACTTCTCCTATTGACGCACGTTTGTGTTGGTGTAATACTATTTCCCGTCAACCTTGTAACGGGTAAGCATCGCGTGCAAATGGGTTGACGGGGTAGGGCGATGTCACTTATTGGTGAAAATCTCCAATCTGTTCGTGAACGCATAGAAGCGGCAGCTCACAGGGTAGGCCGCAACCCTGACGACATCATTCTGGTTGCGGTTACTAAGACTAGATCGGTCGATGAGATTAAAGAAGCCATTGCACACGGCATTTGCCATATTGGAGAGAATTATGTACAAGAGGCTGAGAAGAAATTCCCTGAGATAGGGAGTTCTGTCCGCTGGCATATGATAGGACATCTACAGCGAAACAAAGCCAAGCACGCGGTGGAAATATTCGACGTCGTTCACAGCGTAGACAGCGAACAACTAGCTCGCGAGCTTGGACGAAGGGCACAGGCAGCGAACAAGTGTGTTGATGTCCTGGTGGAGGTCAATATTTCAGGCGAGCAGACCAAATTTGGGGTCGGACCGGACGATGCGCTTGAGCTCGTGGAAACAATCCGAGAGATATCAGGGATTCGGTTGTGCGGGTTAATGGGGATGGCGCCGATTGTAGAAGATCCGGAGGAAACTCGCCCATACTTCGCTAAACTAAAAGAGCTCTGGGATAAACTACCAGAGGAGAACCGTATCTATCTATCAATGGGGATGACTCAGGATTTCGAGGTAGCAATCGAAGAAGGTTCCAACATGGTTCGCATAGGAACGGCCATCTTCGGGCCGAGGGCCTGATGCGCCCTGCCGGGTTTGCGGTCGGCAAGAAAGGGAATAACTAGTGATATGTTGTTTGTTGCAGCATAGGCGGATGGTATGCTGCGACGTTGTCATATAGTAATCGGACGGGAGGATGAGGACTTTGAGAGCTGCTCCGCTTGAGGATCACGATGATCAACCGAAGGGTTTCTGGACACGGTTCAAGGAGAAACTTGGGTTTGGGGACTACTACGACGAGGACGAAATAGAGTTTGTCGAGGATGCCGGTGGGAGACGCCGAGGTTCGCCGGTAAAGCTGGGTCCATCTCGGTTGAACCATGTGTCTGTCTGGTTGACGGTGCAGTCCTTTGACAACGCTCAGCAGGCAGCAGATGGGCTCAAGCTGGGACACCAGCAAATCGTCAACCTTGAAAAAGCAACGCCTGACATGTGCACGCGCGTTATCGATTTTCTCAGCGGTGTAACCTACGCGTTGGATGGATATGTGGAAAAGGTGGGCGAGAGAGTTTATATGTTTACGCCTGCAAACTACGTTATCGAAGTCGAAAACGGTGAGAAAGGACGCCGCGTTCAGGGACCGTTCCGCGAGAACTGATTGCTACCGCCTGATGCGCGTCCGTTGCCTCGCTGCAGCTGGGACAGACTTGCGATGAATAATCACTGTGGAAAGCTTACGGTAATCGGTGCAGGTGCAATGGGTTACGCTTTTGCGGAAGGCGTAATCCGACAAGGTTTGTGTGAACCTAAATCCGTAACCGTATCGGACATCGATGCGAGCAAGTTGTCTTTCGCCTCGACCCGTCTCGGTGTGTCTACAACGCACGACAATAAGGAAGCCGTTAAAGGGGCTCGTGTTATTCTCATCGCCGTCAAACCTTCGGTGGTCCCCATTGTTCTGAATGAGATCCGGGATGCGTTGCAGTCGGACCAACTGCTGATATCGATTGCTGCAGGGGTGCGCCTGGCTGCAATTGAGTCGCGTCTGCCGCCCCAGTCAAAAGTCATACGCGCCATGCCGAATATAGCGTGCAAAGTGGGTCGAGGTGCGATTGCGTATGCACGCGGCAGCGTCGTTGAAGAAGAGGACGTAAAGACGGCAAGGACTGTTCTCGAAGCTGTGGGCTTGTGCGTGGAGGTCCCGGAGAACCTGATGAACGCGGTTACAGGTCTCAGCGGAAGCGGACCGGCCTATGTGTTTGTGCTGATAGAGTCGTTGGCAGATGCGGGTGTTCGCCTCGGATTGCCTCGGGATACTGCTCTGACTTTGGCTGCTCAGACAGTGTTGGGAAGCGCACATATGGTTATTGGCACTGCTGAGCATCCAGCAAAGCTGAAGGATCTCGTAGCCAGTCCAGGGGGTACAACTATTGCTGGTTTGGATGCGCTTGAGCACGCGGGTTTTCGAAGCGCCATTATTGATGCCGTAAAAGCGGCTGCCGCGCGAGCTGATGAGTTGGGGTAGCACTATGGCGATAACTCCAGTGGATATAACACATATTCGCTTCAAAACATCGTTCAGAGGGTACAACAGGCAAGAGGTAGATGCGTTTGTCCAATCCGTCAAGGAGGCGCTAGAACAGGCGCTGACGGAGAAGTCAGAGCTTCAGAGAAGGCTGGAGACCGTACAAGAAGAACTGGATAGAATTAGAAAGATTGAGGCGACGATGTCCAGCGCATTGACCATTGCACAGAGAACCGCTGACGAAGTCCGAACAAATGCGCGGCGGCAGGCAGAGATGATACTACAGGAGGCGGAACAGTCTAGAGTCCGCATGACTATTGAGGCTCAGAAAGAAGTGGAACGGTTGCAGGTAGAGATAGCCAAATTGCAGGGCGTGCGAGACCGTTTAATCGCCGAACTGTCTTCTACACTGGATGCATTCAAAGACTTGCTCGAGAGGCGCGTTGTTGCTTTCCGAGCAGAAGAAGGCGTCGATGCAGGATCCAACAAAGAAGAGACTCCTGATTCCTCTTCGTGTGCTAATCTAAAACCCCAGGCGCCTGACTCACCGGATGCACCGGCTCCCGGCGACCTTGCTAACGAGATGCCTCAGGGTGGTTCGAACGCTGCGGAGGTCGCGTAGATCCACATATGGTTACAAATATTCCAAACGCTTGCTGTCGCGTGCCGCGTTGGTATTTCTTCGCGCTGGGAATTCTCGTCGGTGCGATTGTCGGTGTCAATGCTGCTGGCAGCTTATTGGTTGGCGGCGTTCAAACCAAGGGCACGGAGTTAGTTCACGTGGGTCCGCTGAGTCCGGCCGCGAGGGTGTTTGCGTTGTTTCTGGCGCTTGCGAGTCTGCTTGGGATCGTCGTTGCTGCGTGGTTTATTTCTAGACGGCGTTATTATCTGAACAGACCTCGTCCTCGGATACAACCTCAGGTTCTGCTCCTAGGCTTTCTTGCCGGTGTTCTGGCGAATATTCTGTTCGGCGGGATTTTGGCGGGTAGTCTGCTCATATGTGGCGTTGAGCCGGTGCGAGATGTCTATACCGCAATCCATATCGTCGCCCAGAGTGTGGCTGCGGTTTTGGGATTGCTGGCTGCGTTTGCGGTTCTTCGGTTTCTGACGTCATACACCCGCGAGGACGTGCGAGAAATAGGTTGGCGTTCCGGAAATTTTCTCCGCGAAGTGATTTGGGGCGTTGCGGGATATTGTGGTGCGATGCCGTTCGTGGGTTTGTCTGTTGCAATTGCGCAGTATTTGAGCAGGATCTTGTTCAGAGAAGCTGTTTTTCCTGAACACCCCATAGTAGGTCAGTTGCTGGAGGGTAGGGCGGCGTTCGCAGCCGCAGTGTTTCTTGCGGCGATCGTCGCTCCGATAGTGGAGGAAGTGTTTTTTCGTGGGTATTTGCACACTGCGCTGCGCTCGGTTATGGGTTTCTGGGGCGCTGGGGCGACGTCCGCTGCGATATTCGCGGCGATCCATCCTACTATGCCAGTTGGTTTTCTGCCGCTATTTGCCCTCGGGTTCGTACTCGCTGTATTGCGGGAGTCCACAGGCTCGTTGGTTCCCTCAATGGTGTGTCACTGTGTCAATAACTCCGTAGCACTGGCGCTCGTGCGAATTATCTATGGTGGGTAGGTTGCAGCGAATAGCTGGTTCTAGCAGAGGGATAGTTCTATGGCCGCGTCTCGCCTTTTGAGCACTACTGTCTTGTCGACGACACTTCTTTCAGCACATCTGCTCTTTGTGGAAGTAGGAAATGCCAGTTCGCCTGTGCCTCTTTCGTGGACGAAGTGGCGGGTCAGCAACATGCGGTACTGCGGCGGCAAGCCGCCCCAAGTCGTTTTCGATGGTACAAAGTCGATAGTTCAACTGACCGGAAACCATCCATGTACTCTGTCGCACGTCGTATCGTACGCAGATTTAGGGCGGGACACCTTCGTTCTGCGATTCGGTAGAGTATCTCCTGGCGTCCGATGGCAGGTGTCCTTGCTCACCCGTGGTAAAAAGCCCCAAAGATACATACTGGTTTCAGGCACAGGGGGTGGCACTCACTGGGTTCCATTTGCGACGGCAGGACTCCCGCGATGGCTGAATGCCGTGGTCGAAGTGAAACTTTGGTCTGACGCCCCGGCTACGGCTGAGATTGTCTCGTGGGAAATCCGTTCTCCTGGGAGTAACCCAAACCTTTCACAGCAAACTGCTGCTTACTCGAGGCTAGTGAAGGCGAATCCCTTAGAACGTGGACTGGTCCCGCATTGGAGCGTTTCTCAGGGTGCGTTTGTGTGTGCTTACAATGCAACTCACCCAGAGCACTACAATTTCTGGCTGGAGGACGAAGGGGAAGCGCTGTGGTCGTTCGGCAATTACCCAGAAATGATGAGGCTGTACGGTAAATCGCTCCGAGACTTCATTGTTCGGAGGTGTCGTTACGGTGCTCCGGTGCGCCGCGTTAACGATCAGCCGTTACTAGCTGAGGAGCCTCCCGCCGACGGAAAATTCGCTGTGGACACTGGTCTTCTTTTCGTTGAAGGTAACTTGTCTACTAATCCGCAAATAAGCCTGCACCACAGTACCTACGAAACTTTTGGGCTTTTAGCGCGGATTGCCGATTTCGGATTTCAGTACACTGACGAGCACGGGTTGCTGCGATCGCTTTCGTTTAATAGACCGAGTGCGTATCGAATACAGCTCGATTCGCCGAGAAGAGATGCTGTTGAATTGATGATTTGCTCGCGTGACGATAGGGTTGAGGGTAAATTTAGAATTGTCGTGTATCGGGGTTGTGTTCGTATCTATGCTAGTCTTATTGGTCGCAAGCGCTGGACACGAATCAGTAAAACGAAGGCCATGTTTCGTCTTGTGAACTGCGATCAGTACTATCGTTCCCCGCTGAACTCAGTTAAGAACTACGGAGACGTAACGCTGCTTTGGTCTGAGCAACCGCGCCTGGAATTCTGCAACCTGGTGCGCGTTTCAGGTCGGGCAGCGCGCGACTGCGCAGTGGAGCGAACAGGCGCCAACATCTCGCGTGTAACATTTGCAGCGCACTTGTTGAGTTCTTCTGCTTTCTCTGAGATTGCGCTGCTGCATGCTGCCTCGAGGTCCTTTGCTGCCCATTTAGAGATCTACAAGCACATCGATTTCGACGACGCAGATATCAGTATGTCGTTTGTCAACAGCTATCCGCTGCTTGGGCTTGCCACGTACTGCTACAGATTCCCAGAGGACAAAGAAGCTCGTCAAGTGGCAGATCTGCTGATGAGTAACTACGTTAGCGCGCGGGAGCGTCTTCGAAGCCGCGAGCTTGCTTATCTGGCGTGGGCTCTTGATCTGTTGGGCCGGTCGAAAGAGGCGCAGTTGGTGGGGGATTTAATAGAACACCGCGCGGCGACAGAAAGCTACACACCGCATGACATGGCCGGTATGGCCATTGCTCTTCGCAGACTTGGACGATGGGAAGCGGCGGACAGGATATGTGCCGCCTTGGACAAGGCGTGGACAGGAGTAGCACAGCCTGCCGACTTTCTGGCGTTGGGTGCTGGGCGTTCGCCGTCTTTAGCTGAACGGTGCTTCAAGCAGCTCAGTGCTGGGCTGCGCAACATGGTGTGGGATTCTCCAGAAAGGCTAACTTTTCACTCACACACATTTGTTGAAGAAGCAGCCTCGGAAGCCCAGTCGTACATGCTTGTAGTCTTCGATCTCATTTCTCAAACGTGTGGCGGTATCGTTCCTGTGAGACTAGGCTTGGAGCCCGCAACGGAGATTACTGGACTGGACTTCGACCAAACCTCTCGCACTTGCACAATCTGGCTGTCAAACGCCGGAGAGATCGATGTGTTTACTCGCTATAGGGTTCCCTCCAGGATAGAATGGAACGATTGTCTTTTGGATCGGAGTAAGTGGTATTATCACTCGGCATCGGGTACAGTTCGGATATCTGGTTTGAACGGCAGTGGTAGGTTGGTAATCCGGGTTGAGGACGATCAAAAAGCCAATGAATGGGAACCGATTGACTACATAGGTTTACACAAACTACACTAGGTTCTGGACCGGATGAGGAGGTTAATCAGTTGTCGACGCCTAGGATTACGGTCGTAGGAAGCTCGAACGTGGACATCGTCGTGAAGGCTGATCACATTCCTCGGCCCGGCGAGACAGTAATAGGCGGCGACTTCGTTATGGTGCCGGGTGGCAAGGGCGCGAATCAAGCTGTGTGCGCTGCGAAACTCGGAGCTGACGTCACTTTGGTCGCCAGGGTCGGGGACGACGCTTTTGGGCGGATGTCGCTTGAGAACTTCGAGAAATCGGGAGTGCGAACCGATTATGTGATAGTGGATAGAGAACATCCAAGTGGCATAGCCTTGATCGCAGTGGATTCCAGGGGCGAAAACGCTATCGTAGTAGCGCCGGGGGCAAACCACGCGCTTAGTCCGGCGGATGTCGATAAAGCGAAGTCAGCTATCGCAGAGTCGAGTGTTCTGGTGGTACAGCTCGAGATTCCTGCTGAAACAGTGCAGAGAGCAATAGAACTCGCCAAATCTCTCGGCATTAGAGTGATATTGAACCCTGCGCCTATTCGACCTTTGTCCAGAGAGCTCCTGGCACAGGTGGATGTGTTGGTTCCCAATGAGCACGAGGCGGCGTACCTGGTGGGGGAGGACAGCAGCGAACATCTCGATCCGAAACGGGCAGCGCGTCAGCTTCGCGAGTTAGGAGTTGCGAACGTTATTATCACACTTGGTTCGGCTGGCGTGCTGGTGGCAACCGACTCTGCCGAGTCGCTAATTGAAGCATTCAAGGTGGAAGCCGTCGATACCACAGCAGCCGGTGACGCGTTTACAGGCGCGCTTGCTTGCGCGATAGCCGAAGGTTCAGCCATAATGGAGGCTGCGAAATTTGCTGCAAAGGTCGCCGCCATTTCTGTGACTCGAATGGGAGCTCAGACTTCAATGCCGTCAAGGGAGGAGGTGAACAACTGGAGCTTTTGAATAGCATCTTCGAATCAAATGCCGCGTTTCGCGGCCAAGAAGGAAGTTCCCTGCAGCGAGGGAGTAATATAAGCTGTCAGATACGATAAAACCTAAGAAAGGAGCATCTCTATATGCGGAACAGTGTGTTCGTGCTTGTATTGACGGCCATTGTGGCTGCTGCGCTTGGTTCAAGCGCTTTTGCCCAGGCTAAATCACCGGCTAAGCCATCTTCTGCGGCGGTGTCGGCGAAGGCCGACGCAAAATTCGACCAGCAGAAGGTGCTCGCGGAGCTTTGGAAGGCCCCCGACAGCACCGTAGTGGGGACTGTCAACGGGGTTAAAGTTACAAAGGGCGAGCTCCTCAAAACGCTTTGGTTCTGGCAGGCACCGTCCACCCTGCAAGACATCTTGAATCAGAAAATGATTGAGCAAGCGGCCAAGAATGCGGGGGTTACTCTTAGTTGGCAGGAACTGCAGGAGAAAATTAATGAATCCGTGAAGCGGATGGGAATGTCCAGCGTGGACGAGCTTCTGAACCAGTTTCGCATCACGCGAGATCGCTTCTTGGCAGGCACGAAGATGTCCGCGCTTGCTGAGAAGACAGTACAGAAGCAGGTGAAAATCTCCGATGCTGAGTATGCCGAGTGGATAAAAGCAAGGCATATTCTAGTCAGATTCCCGGCTGAAGAGAAAGACCAAGCCAAAAAAGAAGAGATAGCAAAGAAGAAAGCAGACGAGATCTACCAAAGGATCAAGAACGGCGAGGACTTCGCCAAGCTCGCGGACGAGTATTCCGAGGACCCGAGCAATACAGACCCTAAGACCGGTAAGAAAAAGGGCGGCGATCTGGGTTGGTTCAGCCGTGGCCGCATGGTTCAAGAGTTTGAAAAGGCAGCTTTCGAACTCAAAGCTGGGGAAGTAAGCGAGCCGGTCAAAACGTTCTACGGGTACCACATAATTAAAGTGGACAAGTTGGGTAGGGATGCCACGCCGGAGGAAAAAGCGGAACTCAACAAGCTCATACTCGAGCGCAAGCTTCCAATGGAGATGGGCAAGTGGTTCCAAGACTTACAGGCAAAGAGCAAGATCGAGAACAAGTTGATGCCGCCTCAGAAGCCTACTGCGGCTACACAGCCTTCAAAGCCTGCTCCGGCGCCGAAGACACAGACGCCAAAGACGCAAGCTCCTAAGACGGAAGCTCCGAAGTCTGCTCCGACTCAACCTGCGAAGACGGACAAGGCGGCAGAGCCGCCGGCGAGTGAGAAGCCAGAGACTCCTCCTCCGCCTCCTGCGCCGTAGCCTTGTCAGTGTAAGATGATGAAAGCCGCGAGCTTATAGTTCCGCTCGCGGCTTTTTTCTTTGTTCTAACAGGCGATAAGGTTTTCTCGAACTGAGGCGACGAAGAGTGCAGTTGATAGTTGGCTTGCTTTTACTTTGCCGCGCCAGCTGTACGAGTGGTGCTTCCGCAGGCTCGCAGGATCGCACCCGCGATATCTTGGAGTGGGCATATTTCGTCGACTGCGCCGAGCTCGATGGCGGCTCGCGGCATGCCGAAGACGACACAGGTGTCGGCATTTTGAGCAATAGTGTGTGCACCCTGCTGGCGCATTTCAAGCAGCCCCTTGGCGCCATCGGCTCCCATTCCTGTCAGGATTGCGCCCACGGCATTTTTGCCGGCGCTGCGGGCGACTGAGTAGAAGAGCACGTCGACACTGGGGCGTTGATGGTGAACAGGCGGTCCGTCTTTGATGCGAACGAAATACCGTGCCCCGCTGATTTCGAGAACCATGTGTTTATTACCCGGGGCAACAAGCGCCACTCCTGGAACGACAGGGTCACCGTCGCAGGCTTCCCGTACGTCCATCTGGCACATTTTATCGAGCCGACTGGCAAAAGACGCAGTGAAATGCTCGGGCATGTGCTGCACGATCACTGTTCCAGGAGCGTTGGCGGGAAACTGTGTTAGAACAGCCTCAATTGCGGATGTGCCACCGGTTGATGCTCCGATTGCTATGATCTTGTGTGTTGTCTCGATACGTATTGTGTTAACCGACGCATATTTTGCTTCGGATACTGTCTGGTTCCCTCGTTTGTCGACTCTTGCATTGGCGGCTGCTCGGATTGCCCACACAAGGCGCTTGTCAACGTCGGGCACTGTGTAGGTAGATCCTGGTTTCGGAACCACCTCCACTGCTCCCAACGCCAAGGCTTGCATTGCCATCTCGCTGTTTGCAGGGGTGAGCGAGCTTACCACGACGACAGGCGTCGGCAGGTATTTCATCAGTTTCGCAAGGAAAGCCAAACCATTCATGCGAGGCATTTCGACGTCGAGGGTAACTACGTCCGGCCTCAACCTGACGATCTTTTCGCGGGCCATGTACGGATCAATCGCATCGCCGACTACCTCGATGTCGTCATACTTGGAAAGTTGCTCTCTTAGTATATGGCGGACGACAGCGGAGTCGTCTACGATAAGTACCCGGATCATTGCTTTGCACCTGCAAAGAGAGCCAATCGAGCAAAACCTTCTTCCAAGTAAACTTCAGCTTTGGCAAGGCACTCTTCGCCTGGTCGCGCTGAAAGTCCATCTGCTCCGATCAATTGTGGGGCCTGCAATCTGAACACGTTTGATTTGCCAAGCACTTTCGGCAGCACGTTGCCGCATATTATGTTGGCTATTTCTCCAAGGGCATCTTCCTGCTGCTTATGGGAAGGAGGCTCATCTTCTCCGAGCATATTCGACGCCAGTGTAGGCAACAGAGAGCCGAATGCCGCCAACACCAGCCTGCCGTCGGCGGCTCCCGAAAAACTCACAGAGATTGCTGCTTGGAGCGGATCCTCGCGACTTTCGCTCGGTTGGGGTTCGGCCGTAGGAAAAAGAAAACCGACCTCTTCAAAAACTGTCGTCGCTATCTGATGGAGTTCCTGATTCGCATCCGTCATCGGTCCTAACTCCTGTCATTCTGATCACTGCCTCGCGCAGTACTTCAGGCGCGAATGGCTTGTGGACAAATTCTACGCCTTTCGCCCAGAGTTCGTTTATTGTAGTCTCGCTGCTCTCAGTCGATACCACAAGTATTGGCAGTTCCGCCGTATCCTCGCTTTTCCGTACGGCCTCAATCATCTCGATACCATTCATTTCAGGCATGTTGATGTCAACTAGTGCTATGTCGATCCAATGATCTTTGAGCACATCTAGGCCTTCTCGGCCGTTGGATGCCTGGTAAATGTGACCTATGGGCAGACCGCTGATTCTTAAAGTCTTTACTATGATCGAGCGCATCACGGAGCTGTCGTCTACAACAAGCACATTCACTGACATAGTTCCTCTCCAGACCGCAGCAACGAGTGTAGTCACAAGATTTTCTCTAGGCCGTTAGTTCTGACAACTACTGTTCCAGTGGCTATGCTGAGCGACATGGTTCTCGATTGGTGACCGCCCACATCGCACGCCGTAATCATGATGTTGTTTTTCCAAAGCAGCTTTCTTAGCATTATTACGTTTCGCTTCCCAATCTGAAAGAAATCATCTTCCGAGTCTGTTTTGATGCTGGCTCCTCCTGCTACCTTAACTTGTATATTGTGCTTTATTGCTCCTAGGGCGTAACAGGCTCTAAACAGCAACGGTACACCCGTGTCTACAAACATCAAAGGTTTTTCCTTGGCTTTGTGAGGATCTACAGCGGACTCTGGGAGCATAGTGTGAAGTAGTCCACCTACCTGGGTGAGTGGATCATACACAGCTATGCCTAGGCAACTGCCCAGTGCGTAGGTGATAATCGTGTCATCCGTGTTATCGGAGACAAACATATCTGCGACGCCTACGATTCGTTTCATTGGCAACTCTCTACACCAAACGCTTCATGCATTTTTACGGTTTCCGGTAGATACCTGGCCTGACATAATCCAAAATTCTGGTCGACACTGACAATCCTTCAGAATGTCCCACGATTAGATATCCCCCTGTGGACAGATAATCGCAGAACCGACTTACCAAAGTTTGACGCGTGGCTTTGTCAAAGTAAATCATCACGTTTCGGCAAAAGATAACGTCAAAGGGTCCTTTCATGGGCCACTCGTCCAACAGATTTAGTCTGGCGAAACGGACGAGCTCGCGAACATCCTTAGAAACGGACCAGACCGTCCCGTTTTCTCTTCGAACTTCAACAAAGTATCGCTTTGCAATAGACTCAGGAACGCCTTCCATTTTGTCTTGAGTGTATTCGGCTTTACGGGCATATGCGAGGACGCGATTGGAAATGTCCGTGGCTAGAATCTTGACATCCAAAAGGTCTACGTTTGAAAGGTTTTCCCGCAAAGTTATTGCAAGACTGTAGGGTTCTTCGCCAGTAGAGCAGCCTGCACTCCAAAACCGCATTTTTGTAGAGCGTGTTCGCAGGGCCGGGACTATCGTTTCTGCTACAAAGTCGAAGTGATCGGGTTCACGAAAGAAAGAAGTTTTGTTGGTCGTAATGACATCTATAAGCTCACGAAGCTCTTGTCCCGTGCGATCTTCCTTCAAATATGCGACATAGTCCTTAACATTGTTCAGACCCAATACTCTTATTCGCTTTGCCAGTCGAGCCTTCACCAGTTCTTGCTTACCTTTGCCTAGGACAATGCCAGCCTTCTCGTGGACTATCCTGCTTATAAACGCGTGAGAGTTCTCATCGAGTTCTACGCTAGGGATAGGTAGCGGTTGGGCAGGCATCGTTGTTCTCACCTTTCCTGATGAGATTTGCACTCGTACTTTCAGCTTGCGGCTTGGGTGGTTGTGTCCATCTGCGATCGACCTTAGGTTGGATCGGGGCACCGGTGCCCCGATCCGTATACCGTCCCCGCAGAAACGCTTAGCGCTGTACTCAAACCGATCAGAATTCCGCTAATGCTGCCGCGTCGTCGTCCAGCGGGATGACCGTTGATGGGTCGGAACCGTGGGGTTTCTTACCAGTGCTCACCCCAACCTTTTCTTTTTCTTTCTTAGGTTTCGCCGGCTGAGCTTTGTCTGTGCTGTGCAAGCTCGCCTTCGTTGTGGCGTGGTGAGCACCGGCGACTAATTTCGATTGGCCGTCGTTACCGTTGTTATCGACCTTGAAGTTTCGCACGATGCTTCTGAGCTCTTCAGCTTGACTGCTAAGCTCTTGCGCTGCGCTTGCCATCTCTTCGGATGTTGCTGCGTTCTGCTGAGTCACCTGCTCGAGTTGGCTGACAGCCTGGTTGATCTCTTCAACGCCTTGGGCTTGCTGTCTCGAAGCTGCAGCGATTTCTGCCACAACTTCATTAACCTTCGTTATCTGGTTGTAGATCTCGTTCAGGTTGTTCGTGACGTCTTGGTTGACAATCACGCCCTCCTCTGAGTTTTTGACTGATCCAGCGATGAGCTCGGCGGTTTGTTTTGCGGCTTCCGCGCTTCTCATAGCAAGGTTGCGCACCTCTTCGGCGACCACAGCGAAGCCTTTGCCTGCGTCCCCAGCTCTAGCAGCCTCTACCGCAGCATTAAGAGCGAGCAGGTTAGTTTGGAACGCGATTTCGTCGATCGTCTTTACTATGTTTGCTTGTTGGTCTGATGATGCCTTGATCTTATTGATGGTTTCCGACATCCGCTCCATGCTCTTTAGACCGGATTGTGCCACTTCCAAGGCCGCATCAGCCAGCTTCTTCGCTTCCTCGGTGCTGCCAGCGTTCTGCTTCGTCATTGATGCTATCTCCTGAATACTGCTGGCTAGTTGTTCGAGCGAGCTCGTCTGCTCAGACGCGCCCTGGGCTACGGCTTGACTGGATGCGGCGATTTGGTCCGACGCCGATGCTACTTGTTCGGAAGACACTGTAACATCTTGTATGGCTTTCTGTAAGTTGTCCGTCGCGAGATTCACAAAATCCTTGATCTTTGCATGGTCACCTTTGTAATCACCCATTACTCTAGCTGTCAAGTCACGTGCGGAGACCTTTTGCAAAGTGGCAGTTGCTTCATCGATCGGTTTCATAATCTCGTCGAACAGTTCATTTATGCCAGCAAGTAGCACTTTGTAACCACCCTCGTACTTGCTGACATCGGCACGCACGGAGAGCTGGCCCTCCTTTGCGGCTTCGATGAGCGTTCGGCCGTCGGTGATCAGATCTCGCACTACATTGACCAAACGCATGATGGATCGCGAAATTTCGTCTTTGTCTGATCTTGGCTTGATGTCAAGCTCGGTGTTGCCACGGCTGATTTGCTCGACACCGTCAGTGAGTGCTGACATCAGCTCAGCGGTCTGACGAACACCTTCTGCTAAGGCCCCTATCTCGTTTCGAGAACTGTACTCGACGTGAACATTGGGGTTGCCCAGAGCTATGTCTTTTGCAGCGGCAGTTAGGTCCGCTAGCGGTCGGGTGATTGAGAGGGATACCCAGTAAGCGAAGACCAGACCGGCGATTGCCGCAAAGACGCAGAACAACAGCATCTGATTGCGGACGCGCTGTGCCAAAGCCGTTGCATCTTTAGACGTGGTTGGGCGATGGACTTCTTGTATCGTGCTGCCGGCTTTCGCCCTTGTTTCGATCGCGGTCTGTGAGGAAACTCCTGATATTTCGTTTCCAAGACGAGATGTTACCCACAGCGCTTGACATACGAAGATCAACACGACGGCCGCAGCCACTATTTGGATTTTCTTTGAGATGGACATGTCCTTCCACAACGTAGCCATCTGTATCGCACCTCCAGATCATCTGAATCTGCTATTTTCGTTTGGAGCTGCTCGGTTGTCCCGCCACATAAATGTGCTTGTCTGCACCAAGCCAGCCTTGAGTTTGTCACCACCTTCCTAGTCCATAGGGATTCACCTCCTTGATCTTCTCGGATTTCATGTTGAACGCATGACCGTTATCTGTAATCTTCAAGCAGCCTGTCCTAGACCTTGCGTCGCTGCGTCTTCATTTTCTTGAAAACCAGTTCCCGCGGAGGCTTGCTCACGTTGCTCCTCGGCAGCACTGGCGATCGATGCATAGCTGAGGCCGTTCATCTCAAGGGCCTTGTCGATATCAAGAAGAAGCTTTACCTTCCCTTCTGATTTACCAATTCCGAGAATGTACTGTGAACTGGTACCTTCGCCGAGCGACGGTGGATCTTCTATGTCTTCATCTGGGATATCAAGTACTTCCGATACTCTGTCTACGATAATGGCCAATTGGCCGTAGCTTGGACCTTGCACAACTATCATGCAGGTCTCATCTGTCTGGTCTTGAGCCTCCATTTCCAGTTTGAGTCTGAGGTCTACGACGGGAATAATCTTGCCTCTTAGGTTGATCACCCCTTTTACAAACTTTGGAGCCCGTGGTACAAACGTTATGGGCAACATGCCAATTATTTCTTGCACTTTCAAGATTTCTAAGCCATATTCTTCCCCTCCAAGGAAGAACGTCACGTATTTGCCGCCCTTTTTTGTTGTTCTTTGCGTCGTAGGCTGATCCATTGTGCTAGCTGTGGCTGGCTTCATCATCCCATCTGACATTCCTGCAACCTCCTGTGAATAGAGTGATCTGTTAGGAAACTCTCTCTTTCAATCACCTCCCCTGTCGCTTAGTGTAGTGCTTGCTTTTTCGGTTAAGCTGCGTTTTCTACTGTGGTTTGCAACTCAAGCCGGCTATACTGCATCTGCTTTGCAGCAACAGCGATTTCCTGGGGGTCCAGAATCAGACCAACTCGTCCGTCGCCCAAAATTGCACCGCCTGAGATGCCTTTTATGTGTCGTATGCCATAACCCAGGGATTTCGCCACAACACTTTGTTGACCAAGTATCTCATCGACCAACAACGCGTAGCCTCGATCACCGTCGTCGACAACTATCAACAATCCCTGAGTCGGATCCTCAATCGCACCCGTTATTTCGAACAGTTCGTACAGTCTGAACATCGGTATGGACTTCCCTTGCACCAACACCATTTCTCCCTTGCCGGCCACTGTGGTTATGGCTTGCGCGTTAGGTCGAAAGCTTAGACGAATGTTGACTGTTGGCATTATGAATTGCTCTGGGCCGACTTTGACGAGCATTCCTTCCGTGACGGCCATAGTCAGCGGCAGCCGCAGCACGAAGGTAGTTCCCTCGCCAAGCTGCGATGATACTTCTATACGGCCGTGCATTGCTTCGATATTGCGCTTGACAACATCCAAGCCTACTCCTCGGCCGGAAACATCCGTCACCTTGTCTGCGGTGGAAAAGCCGGGCTCAAAAATCAAACTGAACACGTCGGCGTCTGCAAGGTTTTTGTCCGCGGAAACCAAACCCTTGGCGATTGCTTTTTCGAGTATTTTCTCCCGGTTTAAGCCCTTGCCATCATCCTGCATCTCGATAACTACGTTTCCGCTAGCGTGATATGCCGCCAGGCGCACAGTTCCTTTCCTGGGTTTGCCGTTGGCAGCTCGAACGTCCGGAGGCTCTATGCCGTGGTCTACAGCATTACGCACCATGTGAATCAGAGGATCGTTTATCAGCTCGACCATGTAGCGGTCCAGTTCCGTATCCTCGCCTTCTGTAATGAAATCGACAAGCTTTCCGCTTTTGTGCGCTAGATCTCGGACTACCCGCGCCATTTTTTGAAACGTAGATTTGAGCGGCACCATTCGCATAGACATGCTCTGCTGCTGCAGGTCCCGAACGATCTTGCCCAGATGGGCGACCTTCTTGGAGAGCTCATGGTGTCTGCCGAGGACCACTGTTTCATCCTGGGCGACCATGGAGTGAGCGATAACGATTTCGCCGACCGTGTCGATGAGTTTGTCCAATCGGTCTGTGCGGACGCGTATGAAAGATTCCTTTGTTTGAGCATCGGGAGAAAGTTGCTTCTGAGTGCGTATGGCTTTGGCGACATCCGCAACGGAGGCCACCTGGCGTTTGATTAGTGCTTCGCCGATTGGTAGGCTTCCTTTTTCTGCTGCTGCAGCTTCTACTTCCTCGCGAGTAGCAGCACCTTCCGCTACGATAAGGTCGCCGACTCTGGGCGGCGTAACCTCGCCGATAGAATCAGCCAACGCGCCTGCCGAATCGGGGTCGGCGAGAAGTCTGCACAGCTCGGCGTAACCCTCCGGCAACTGCGCTTCCTGACCAGATAACGCTGCTTGTACACCCTGTATAAGTGCCTTGAGCATGTCGGCGGCACGAAGTGTGAGGTCGGCAAATACACCGCCGTATTGAATTTCTCCGTCACGGACGCGGCTGAGTAGGTTTTCCGCCTTGTGAGCCAGTTCGGATACTGCATTCAGTCCCAGAAATGCAGACGTACCCTTTATCGTGTGAAACGCGCGGAATACCTTGTTTACCGCTTCAGCGTCGCTTGGATCTGTTTCCAGTGCTAGGAGACCTGCCTCAGCTTCTTCGATGTATTCGCTGCATTCGGTTACGAAGTCCGCTACTAGGGAAGCATCAAAGTCTTCCGGTAGCAGAGAAGATTCTGCGGAAGATGATGCTTCTGTTTCCTGTGGGTTTGATTCCTCACCGGTTCCGCATTGCGGTTCCTGTGTATCTTCCGCGGCGATCGGACCCTCAACGCTTTGGTCCGCCTCAATCTCCATTGCTGCCTCTAGGATACCTGCTATCTCCGTCAGCAAGTCTTCCGATACGCCGGCGGACTGGGAAGCGTGGTCCAGCTTGTGAATCGCACTGGCAACAAGCTCACGTGCATTTGAAGAAAGCTCAACTTCGGAGAAAACCTTCTTTAGTGCCGCGGAAATGCGGCGAAGTTCGTCTTCGTCTTGCGGATCCGCCTGAACCAACAATGCTGCAACATCGTCCAGGCAATCGGCCTTTACATCACAGTCTTCTGAGTTTGGCGTCGGTTCGGTTACACTCTCCCCTTCGCTAGTCAGAATTTGCTGCAACGTCTGTGCTGTATCTAAAAGATTTGCTTCCACGTCGGCGTTTCCGGCGAGTAATTGCTCTGTGGAAGCCAGAATCTCTATCGTTTTGGAAAGAACGGTTCCGATGTCGGGGATTGATTCTTGATATATGGCCTGGAGCGCGTTGAGGCAAGCCTGAAGTGGTTCCGCCAAGGTGTTTAGTTCTTCGGGCAGCGATGCGACCAGCTTTTCTAGCGCTGCCCCTGCTTGTACTATTGCCGGCTTAATATCATCCTGCGCGCTGCTCAGGCACGCGCGAGCAGTAGAGATTACAGCATTTACCTCTCTCTTATCCAACTCCATAGCTGCCTACCCGGTACTTCCAGAACGATTGTGAGTAATACACTTACGATTTTCCGATTGCCAACCCCACAACGATATCGCCGAACGAAGTCGTGTATCTTCTGCGTAGCGACTGCACGGCGCCTGGCTGCGTCAATTGCAGATTTGACGCGCGCGCCACGGACGGCAGGGACATTTGGACCTTGATTCCTAATTCATCAAGAGCTGCCACTACGTCTCCTGCCAACACGTTGGCCAATTCGCCAATTACGTCGCACATATCCTCACTCTCATAGTCAAATTCACAGCCCGCGAATTGTTCGGCTATCTTAGTTGCGGACTCCGGGGAGAAGCCGACACTCAGCGACCAAGATACATCACCGACAACAGCAATTATGCCCACCACCCCGGAGTGATCAGAGCTTGCAGCGCCATCATCGCAGTACTGCGGTGATTCACCTAATATCATGCCGAAAGTTGACTCTACCGCTTTATCAAGGCAATCCGTAAGCGTGTGATCTGCGTCCAGTGAACGTGTCGCTCCGTCCAACGTGACCCTCCTGCTTGCTGCTTCAGCGCATCAGTTTGGAGAAAAAACCTCCTCCTGATCGCGAAGCCTGGTTTTCTTCTATCTGCTTCATAAGGGGAGCCAGTTTGCGCTGTAGCGTTTCTGCTGTGAAAGGTTTACTTATATACGCGTTTGCTCCCGCATGATCGAGAGCCTCTTCGATCTTGCCAACTGTTTTTTCTGATGTCACCATGACCAGGGGTATGTTCTTTGCCTGGTCCATTTTTCGCACTTTGCGCACGAAATCTATTCCGCTCATCTTCGGCATGTTCCAGTCGACAAACGCGATATCTATTTTTGAGGGATTAAACTTCTTGAGGGCATCTGCTCCGTCTTCGGCTTCGATAAACTCAAACTCGGCAAGTCCCGAGGCGCGGAGCTCTTTCATAACGATGTTGCGCATGACGCGTGAGTCGTCGACGACCAGCGCTACTGCTTTCAACTGCGCACCTCCCTGAAAGAATTGCTCATACCTAAAAATCGGGATTGAGGCGCCATTCATTTAGAGTTTTCGGTGAAACTTATAAATACGATACTGGCTTGGAAGCCGCCTCGGTATCGCGGGAGATGCGGGTATCTTCCAGGTATCTTCATTGACTGCCGTTCGGCGCAAGGGTAGAATCTAATGCGTGGACAGACGACAACATGGCAGTCTAATTTCTGCTCTTCGACGGTGTGGTTTTCTTGCCTCTTTGAAGGAAGATGATCTGACCTTCTTGCTGCCGTCGGCAAAACGCGTGTTTTATCCAAAGAACTCGATTGTTTTTCACGAGAACGAGCAGTGCCGCGGGTTTTACATTGTCGAAGAAGGCGCCGTGAAGGTGTATAAGGAGTCAGGCGACGCAAGACAGCACGTGCTGCACATTGCAGTACCCGGAGACTGCTTTGGTGAGGCCGCTCTGTTTCTGGATACTGGCTATCCGGCGTCCGCCGCAGCTGTGAAGGATTCATCGCTTGTGCTGCTGAGGAAGCAAGAATTCCTGGATGTGCTGAACCGAAATCCTGCAGTAGCTCTGGCGTTGATGGGTTCTATGGCGCTTTGGGCTCGCAGACTCGTAACGAGTATAGAACGGCTGACGCTTAAAGATGCCGGACAACGCCTTGCTGATTACTTGCTCTCAATGTGTTCTGGAAACAGCTCGCACTCACAAGTGGTACAGCTCGACGTTACAAAGCAGATGCTTGCGTCGCATCTTGGGATAGCCGGCGAAACGCTTTCTCGCTTGCTTGCAAGGTTTGAAGCTGAGGGCATCATTGAAGTTTCAGGGAGAGTGGTCAAACTGCTGTCAATCCCCCAATTGCGGAAGATTGCTGCCGGAATCGAAGAACCGGCGGAACAGCCTTTAAGCGGTACAGGTCTATGAATTGGCTCTGGCTGCAAAACGTGTCAGAATGCAAGCACGTCGTCAATATTAATCCCCCATGCGTTCCATCGTCATAACGGCTATTCTCTGCATTTGCAATAGTGTTTGTGTCAGTGGTGCCGGCGGCTATGCGGTCTGGTTGTCATCGCATCCTCGGGCCATTGTTGCCAATGGAAACAGCTATGCAACAATCACCGCTGAAGCTCGCGATCCATATGGGAGAGTCGTTCCGGACGGCACCATCATAGAGTTTACCACCACTCTTGGCGTTATTGAGACACACGCGCGCACAGCCGCAGGAGTGGCACGGGTCAAACTTGAAAGCGGCACCACCCCCGGCACAGCTGTAGTCTCTGCAGTGTTGGTGGATGGAGGCGCTGTAGCCCAGACTCGCGTCGACTTTCTGGAACCTGGAACTGAAGTTTTGGAGGAATCCTTCATCACGGTATCTTCTTCGAGTTTTCTCGGTTATGATGTGGACCGCCGACTTGTCGACGGCGCGGGCGGAGTGCTGATTTACCACCGCGGACTCAAAATTCAGGCAGAAGATGCCCAGATCGACCTTAAAAACAACACCATACGTGCCAGGGCTCGCGTCGGCGGAGATCCTATAAAGGTCGAACGTGGCAGCAAGAGTCTCTCTGCGATGGCGCTGTGTTACGACGTTGATTCGATGTCCGGGTTGTTCATCGCTTTGCCAGATGAAGGATCAAGGCGCTTCCGCTTCCGCGGTCGAGATTTGTTCACTGAGCCTGAGACGCCCAGCGTTCAAGAGCATCAGTCGATCGAGAAGCTGAGTTTTGACTTCCAACCTGTTGTCGAGAGCAAACTGTTTATTCGTTGCCGGAGCATGGTCATCAGGCCGGGTGTGGAGATTAAGTTTAAGCGGGCGAGCTACTATATAGACGGTGACAGGTTGGTAAGCGTGCCTTTGCACGTTGTATCCCTGCGAGACGATACGTCCGGTCTGGACCAAATGTTTGCCTGCGGTACTGACGGGGTGCGCTTGAACCTGCCTATATATTATCTACTTACGCCTACCTCGACTGGCGCAATTAGGATCAAGCACTCAGAATCCGCAGGCTGGGGATATTATTCGGACAGGCAAGGTTGGGAAGTGGACGTAGACCACGACTACAATTGGGCAAATTCGACGGACGGGCGTTTCTCGATTAACAGGGTGACATCCGGAGACTGGGGCATTCGGTGGAACCAACGCGCTGAGTTGGGGACAGACGCTCAGCTTTACACCTACCTGGATTTTCCTGCTCGCCGGAACCTGTACAGCACGGTTGATTACACACGCCGGATGCGGGATTACACATGGACGACAAGCGTGCGCGGCAGTAAGCTTCAAGGCATGGGCGCTAGGTATTCGACGTACACATATTTGCAGTCGCGCTGCAAGCCGCTAGTCGGTGATGCGGTTACGTACTCGGTGACGACCAGGCTTTCTTACGACAGTGGGCTCAGCGGCGGAGAGGAGAAGTTCGGTCAAGGCATCGGACTTCAGCTGTACGGGAAACCAATAATCCTTGGCCGGCGCGGATTCATCAATACCTCGGCCAACGTTTTCAGGGAGTGGGGCGGATCCAATCCTGGGGCAACACTGTTTGCAAACGTATCCATGTTCAGCAATCTAGCAACCCGCGGTTCGTTTGTGCTCAACTACAGCTACTCTTGGGCGGACACTCACTACGCGTACAACTCGCAGCGTTTGAGCGCGCAAATCTCATTCACGCCGGGGCGTCGCTGGACAGCAAGTGTGTATGCCGTTATCGGACTCGATGACGACACGGTAAGTGTGTTCAGTAAAATCGGCTGTTCGCTCGGAAAAGACTGGCGGCTTAGTC
Organism: Armatimonadota bacterium; assembly: GCA_029907315.1. Lineage (GTDB taxonomy): Bacteria > Armatimonadota > UBA5829 > UBA5829 > UBA5829 > CALJES01. The sequence continues at coordinate 56,027 of JARYME010000001.1, forward strand.
TTTTGACCACCAGACAAGAACTTCTGTACGGAGTATTCTCAGACTTCGAAATCGCACTCAGCAGAACCCTCGGTCGCCAGGAAGCTGTGCTAGCATGGTCGCAATCACGGAGGCGTTTCAGATTCGAGGTAGCAGCTGCGACGTTCTAGTCCGCAGGCATTGCACCGCTGGTCAGCAAGATATACACGCCAATACTGGTGGCTGCTATTTTATACTCGCTTCGAGGCCTTCCGGGTCCAATATGACATTGACACTAGCGCGAAAGCGTACAGGATCTCGAACATACGCAAGATAATCTTCAAGCCTTCTTCTCGCATTGACGCTGTTGTGTGCTAACACTATTCCGCCACTTGGTATCCGGTTATAACCAGCTTCCAGGATCTCCAAGTATATTCCCTTTCCCTTCTCGGGTGTTCCGTCGGCGTCGAGGTAAAGAAGGGATACCTCGTTGGGATAGGTGCGAAGAAAATCTACCGCGTCCGCTGCGACAACTCGCGCTTTACCTTCAGGGTCAATTTGTCTGATGTTTTGTTCCGCACGCGCCGCTTCAGCCGGCTTTATTTCTATACCCACGAGGTCATTCGCTTGATAGCAGGCTCCCGGACCCGCTGCAGCTCCTATGTTCAGCGCGAATGTAAAGCCGCAAAATATTCCGGCCGCCAGCACGGTGCGCGGCTGAGCAATAGCATTGATTGCCCACAATAGCCTTTGCACTCGTGGCGAGATTGCCGTCCAGGGGATGTCAAATGTTTGCTGTACCGCTTGGCGAAAGCGTAGGAATTGATCTGGATCGTAGTTTTTATGAGGTAGTATATTAGCATCCACCAAGACCGCTAGTGCTTCATCAACCACCCTGATTTCGTTCTCGATTGACTCCAGTTGAGCAAATGGCCGTCTGTAATCCATTCTATACTGCGCCCAGTCAGGCGCTCGATACTCAAAAACCAAAGCAAAGCCTCCTGTAAGCTTGAGAACCTAGTAGAGAACCCTGACGGTGAGCGAATCACTACCCAGATCCGCGATTCTGACCGTCTCGCCGACGACGTCAAAATCGTTGTGCTCAATGCCGTTCACAAAGATTGACCGCATAGGCTTTCCTTCGGGGTGTCGTATACGAAGAACTATGGCTCGCGGTGTCATTCGCTTCGGCGGATAAATCGTAGCTTCTATGCAGTTGTCTTCCACCCGCGACACTATTTGGTAACTTACAGTGCCAAATTTTGTCGGGGCGTCTGTTACAGCGACAGTCATACCGTGCTTCATCCAATTGTTGGTTACCAGCGGTGCCAACCAAAGCTCGTCACCGTGTTCCATAACAAGCATAAACCTGGTCTGCTGCAGGAAGTAACCGGTTTCGTGCGTTTTGTTCCAGGCGCCGACGTTGTTGAAGTGCTCCCAGAACCACATGGTCTCAGTGTTTACCAAGCTGGCTAGGGTATTGAAGTACGATCTCACGAACGGCTTGACGTCGTTGCGCAGTGCATAAATCTCAGCATTGCGGCAATAATAGGGCTGCATCTTCGCAAAACCGCCAAGGTTGAACCAATCTGCCTCCGACTTTTCAGCCGGATAATCATGCCAGCCGTCTTTTAGAAACTGAACATCCTCCATATGGTTTATCATGTCTTCCACTTCGCGGCTCGCGGGGTCGAGCAATCCCTGTGGGACCAACTGGTGGGCTCCGAGTTCGACGTCATAGGCCCAAGATCGGTTTGCGTCTTGCCCCGGGTAGTAATCAGCTGTCGGACCAAATGTGTAGACTTGTGCCGGATAACTTGGTACCCAAGTGCCGTCACGTAGTGGAACAACAGGCGCCGCGGACTGCGTCCAGTAATACGCCCGGCGAATCTCCTTACGAAATTCTTCGGCGTTCGCTGCTAAGCGTACACCGTCAGGATGGCCCACCTCTGCAAGTGCCTGAGAAGCCCACTTGAGTCCCGCGTAGTAGTAACCTTCGAGACAGTAGTGATATGCATAAAGGCCCCAGTCAGCGAGCACACCGGGAGGCACAAGACCATATTCTGGAACCTTTTGGCCGCATGGGTCCAGCCGCTTAGTTTTTTCACGCTGTGCCGTGATCCAGTTGCATACCTTTGCAACTTCCGGGGCAACATTTCTCATCCAACCCTCATCGCGATAAAGCTCGTAGAACTTTCCCAATGACCAAAGATGCCAGCCGGTGCCTACCAGGGTGTACCCTGTTGTTAAGTAGCCTTCGGGACTATAGCGATGAATGAAAAAGTCGAGCGAACGCCTAGTAAATTCTTCGAAACCCATCAAACACATGCCCATGATTATGGAATTTGCCTCGCTTTCTAAAGGACCGTAGGCCATCGAAGCAATCCAAGGGGCAATCCTTAAACCATTTTCTTCGTTCCGAGCTGCGACTAGGCAGTACACAATCGATGCTCGAATCAGGTTTCTGAGAAACTCGTCCGGAACCTCGAAACGCATACCAGATGAAAGCAGACGGTTCCAGTAACTTTCTACGCGTTCTATCAAGTCCTGCTCTTTAGCGAACTGAGTCCAATCGTCCGGTTCCATTTTCCAACCAGGAATAAACAGCCTACATGTCGCCTTCGATTTGCCGGCTATTTTTCCCATCAAATTTACTGCAGAGCCGTTTATTTGAAGCTGCAGATACTCAGCGGATGGCTTCTCCAGGAATGCCACAAGTCTTCCGTCTACCACTGCTGCCACACCACCCGATTTCTCTGCCAATCCCATGGGTTTATGTTCCAATCGATCAGCGAGGAACTCAAAAGCAACAAGCACGTCGGCTGGTTCCGTTGTAGGGTTCTCAATGGTGAGTTCGCTTACACACAACGGGTTTTGGGAGAGCCACTCGATGTGTACTGGTTGACCCCTTTTGCCGAACGGGGTCACGAAACTGCGCTGAGTGTACTTGATATTGCCGTCTCCAAATTCGATTACCGGAGCAGGCAGCCAACCGTTGTGGAGGTACCTCCTCAGAACGTTACTGCCGCTTCTGCCGAATGCAGGTGCGACCTGAGCCCTGTATGCTGCTCCACTTGGAGGACGGTCTGCCGGTTGATCGAGTTCAAGAGGGAACTGGATCGCGCCATCTCTCGTTACGACGAATTTGAGATTGTCGCACGCCAGGGATACCATTGCCGGGCCCATACTCTGGACAGGATTACGGGTCTTTGCCAGCGCTTGTGAGAGGGTTTGGTCCGGCATTTGGCGTACGCGCTGTAGAATGGTTTTTCGACCCTCGATACTTTTCTTGTATTCCTCAAGGGTAGGCGCATCGGCTCCGCACGAGACGAAAACACCTGCCTCTCGAACGTACACACAACCGTTTAGCATCAAGTCGTCGACGGCAACCCCGAACGAGCGATCGGGCATATTGAACCTTAGAACTGTTCGATCTGATTTCCACGGTCGCGGCTTAGAGTAACGCACTTGCGTCTGCAGAGGGCTATCCGTGTTCCATGTGAGTTCGGTCGTTAGTGTGCCGTCAGACACAAAAGCTCCGTTATAGACCTTGATACCAACAGGCTTTACCTGTCGAGATATTTCGCTCACAAAAACGATGTTTGTGTCTCCCCATCGAGAATTTGTGAACGCCCACAATCGTCTTACAATTGGTGCACCAGGTTTCCCGGTTATCAGCCACCTGATCTTCCGCGTTCCTTCTCGAAGTGCGGGGTCAAGGCGGTAGTCAATCCTTATACGAAAAGAGCTATCACTCTCCGGCACGACCTTACTCGTGAGTGGTTTCCACTCGCCTTGCCACCACGACTGTCCAACCCAGTACTCCGCAGATACGTTTTCTGAAGAAGTCGGTTCAGACAGTTCCACGCCGATTTCTTTGAGTCTTCGATCTTCAACCCAGACCAAGCCGATGCATGCCGTGCCGGAATAATACGGCGCAGTCCAGGTTCCATCCGGATTGCTGTTCAATTGCTGCTCAAGAAAAACGTCTTCTGCCGGAAACTCCTGTATGCGGGATGCGAGAGTTCCACACTTCCGATTGGGATCAGATGTAACCACTGTGCCGAACTGTGCCACATCAAGAGGCCGAGTGGGCGGTTCGAGCGATTTGCTGCTCTTGGTCGATATCAACTTAGCATCGGCCCAGTTGGCACAGTCGCAAGTTATGCCGTCGCCCCCGTCAGTCACGACCAGGCGCAGTTCGGACGCTCCTGAGGTTGGTATCCTGATGTGTTTCGGTTCGTCCGTTTCGCGAATCAGACCTGAGTCATATCGCACCTCATCGTCAACGAAAACCTGGAATACCACTGAGCCGATGTTGCTGCCTTGCCACTGCACTCCAATTTCTGCTTCGAAGTAATCATATTCACCGTTCAGGTCGACGATTATTTCGCCCGGGGCGTGATGCCCAATACCCTTGTCGTATTCTTTGTTCGCGATTCGCAGCTTCGCTGGAGCTTGACCTGCTACACTAGCCGCCTTGTCGATACCAAGCTCACCCCATCCTTGCCTTACATACAAAAACCTATGTTGAATATCGCTGAGGTAATCTGCACGTGAATCACTGGTCGAGCCTTGTACAGAGTTCATTGCTGATACTATGCCTCCGAATGCGGCAATTGTCGCGGCGACTTTACGCCACCGAGCAGCGGTTTTCATCGCGTGCAATTATGAACCATAGCATTCGGCGAGTCAAGCTGAAGGACCCGTTGCTACTCAGGAATAATCCTAACCTTGAGAGGAGGCCGCGCACTTGATTGTATTACGGGTGACATTGGTGATCTTGCTACTAGCGAGCACTGCGCGGAATGTTGAGGCTATGGATCTAGAGGTAGGCCCCGTTGCAGATCAGCGATTCTCCCTGGTTAGGCATCTCAACATGGAGTACGATGTCTCAAAGATGGCTTCACAGTACAAAACCCGCGAGGAGTGGGAAAAGCGCGCTAGAGAGATTCGCGAGCAGATACTGGGTGCTGCAGGGTTGTTGCCGATGCCGAGGAGATGCCTGCTGAATGCTCGCATTTTCGGCAGGATCGATCATGGAGATTACACAGTCGAGAAGGCGTATTTCGAAAGCTACCCCGGCTTCTACTGTACAGGGAATCTCTATCGTCCTAAAGGCAAAGGTCCCTTCCCCGGAGTCTTAAATACGCACGGCCACTGGGCTGAAGGACGCTTTGTGGATAATGAGAGTAGCTCCATACCAACCCGTGCTGCCAACTTGGCTAAACAGGGTTACGTCGTCTTCTCATACGATATGATAGGCTTCAACGACAGCAAGCAAGTTACTATCCCGGAAAAGCACGACGCTTTGGGCGATCGCCGCAATCGTCTCTGGGGGATCAGTCTTGGCGGGTTGCAGACCTGGAACTCTATCAGGGCCATCGATTTTTTGCAATCTTTACCTGATGTAGATCCAGCTCGAATAGCGGTTACGGGAGCTTCCGGCGGCGGTACACAGACATTTCTGGTTACGGCGGTTGATGATCGAGTAACCGTGTCAGCGCCTGTATGCATGGTTTCAGCCCATATGCAAGGCGGCTGTCGGTGCGAGAATCTCCCGAACTTGCGTATCGATACAAACAACGTGGAGATTACGGCTACTGCTGCTCCAAGACCGTTGTTTCTAGTTGCTGCCACCGGTGATTGGACAAAGAATACGCTGGAAATCGAGTGCCCTGCAATTAGGTCGATTTATAAGTTGTTCGGAGCCGAAGACAAACTTGCCTGCGTACGGTTCGAAGCGGGGCATAACTACAACAAGAATAGCCGCGAAGCTGTCTACACGTTCTTTGCAAAATGGCTGAAGAACTCTGATTTAACTTATGTTAAAGAAGAGGCAGTAAAGTTAGACAGTAAAACGGATTTGCTTTGCTTCCCCGATGGAAAACTGCCAGAGGGTTCGCTTGCTCCGGACGAAATAACCAATCAACTAATGAAAGAGTCTGAAAAGCAGCTTGTGGAAAACCTTCCGAAAGACGAAGATACTCTCGCTCGTTTTCGCAAGTTATATGAGCCTGCTTTAAGAACCGCGTTGGCGATTCCTTCTCGGTTTGCACCGACTGTTGAGCTACGCGGCGAACTCCTCTTAGATGGTATTACGGTACGAAAGATAGTAATCCGAGACAGCATACGAGAAGCTCAAATACCAGCTCTAGTTTTCCTACCACAGCATTACGCCGGCGACGGAACACCTCTACAAGTAGCACTCTTGGTGCACGAACACGGCAAGGTCGCCTTCTTGTCTGCCGACGGTAGGGCTCCGGGTGAGCTTGTTAAGGGTTTGATTGAGAAAGGTTGGTGCGTGATCGCTGTCGACGTATTCAATACGGGAGAACACACTGCCCCGGAAGGATCGCCGGAGCGCAACTTTGATAAAGATTTCTTCGACACATATAACCGCACCGATACTGCTGAGCGAGTCTACGATATCGTGCTTACTTTGAAGTTGGTTCGTTCAAACGCTTTCTGTGCGGTCAGCGGCCGCCGAGAGCCTGGAAAGGTGGCGATCGCCGGCTTGGGCAAAGCTGGTTTGTGGTGTTTGTTGGCAGCACCATTTTCGGAGGTTGACAGACTTGCCGTGGACGTGGTCGGTATCGACGTCTCCAACGATAAGGTTCTACTGGACGATTACTATGTTCCGTGTCTGCGCCGAGCCGGGGACTTTCGAACGGCGGTTGCTTTAACTGCTCCAACGAATCTTCTTATTTACAATACGCAGGGCAGGTTCGACACTTCTTGGGCTGTAGCGGCATATAGCGCGGCAGCTTCCCAAGAGAGGCTGCAGATATTACAGGACAAACCTGCTGAGAAAGAGATCGCTGCGTGGTTGTGTGGCAACTGGTAGGTGCGGTGACAGAGCTTAAGAGAGACCTGGATCGATCAAGGTGAACGAGGTGTTGGTTTATGATTCAAGCAGTCGGCAGTCTAATCGTTGGTGCTATGCCTGCTGGAGCTGATCCGAGCATTCCGCGAATGGTAGAACTCGATCCAGTGCTCGTGGCGGGTCCTCCATTCCGGAGGTTGTTCTTAGATGCGATGGTCGTTGAAGAATCGCAAGGTTTGGAGCGCGTCTTTCACACGGCGGAGAAATATGAGGGTAACCCTGTCTTCGTAAAGGAGCGGCCCTGGGAAGGGTGGGGGCCATTGTGCGGCGGTACAGTGATAAGGGATGGGGACAAGCTTCGGATGTATTATTACTGCATTTCCGACCATGAGCCGACAAAGTGCTGTGTTGCAGAGTCTGAAGATGGCCTGCACTGGACCCGTCCCGTTGTTGGCGACGTTGAATGGCACGGTTCAAAAGAGAACAACATCATCACCGGTGGCACACAGGTTATCAAGCTGGCGCATCCCAAATCACCTGAGCGCACTTGGGTGAGTCTTCACAACACCGGACTACGGTTCTCCGCGGACGGACTGCATTGGTCTGAAAAGGAGCCGCGGGATGGTCCTGAGCTTTTCTCATCATCGGACGTGCAGAACTACTTCTATGATCCTTACAACAACCGGATAGCCTGTACTTGGAAGTGTTCTAGTCGCCGTCACAGGTCCTGCGGCATCGTTTGGACGGAGGATCTCAAAACGTGGGTTAAGCCGGTCGATGGCCCGGTTTTTACCGCGGACGACCTCGATCCAGACGCGACCCAGATTTATGGCATGCCTGTTTTTGCTTATCAAGGAATGTACATCGGTATACCCGCCATTTATCACGCACGGTGGATAAAATACGGAAGGTATACATCGCCGCAGGTGATGTACGAAGCGCAGGAAGGCAGCCCCCGCACGATAGACGCACAACTTGCTTGGACGTGGGACTTTATCAACTGGACTCGAACACCGAAGCGCGAACCCTTTATTGCCAACTCGCCGTACCACGCATACGACAGCGGTATGCTATTGGTCTCGCGGGCGCCGGTTGTTATGGGCGACGAGCTGTGGTTCTACTACAGCGCAGCCGATCAAATACACGAAGACTATAAGGGTATAACATGCTCAGTCGCTTTGGCGAAACTGCGATTGGATGGGTTCTGTTCGATGCGAGGCGGCGACGAAGAAGGGTGGCTCATATCGAGACGCGAGGTGTTCAATACCCCCAAAGTTTACATCAATGCAAAATGCAAACCTGGTGGATATGTTGCGGCGGAGCTACTGGATAGGCACAACAACGTGATTCCTGGGTTCGAGTGGTACTACTCGAATGCATTCACAGGCGACTCAATCTGTGCCGAATTGACATGGAAGACAACAGCATTCCCTCCAGATCTCATAGACAAAGATAAGAAAATCAGGTTTCGTATCCGGAATGCTGATCTCTACTCGTATTTGCCCGCTGACATCAATACAACCATTGACGATGGGTGGCCGGATTAACCTAAGGCTTTACTGGTTAATTATCTGAATATCGGTTTGACGTCTTACGCGAAGCACAGGGAGCGTGTAGTCAGGCCCAAAAGGCTGTTCGACGCTCGAGATCCCTGTCACTGTGACAAAAGAGTTCCGAGGAGGCTTCATTAGGTTTCTGCAGTTGACCTTCAGACCGATCAGTCCTGTGCCGTCATCTCGGTTGGAGCCATCGTCCACATAGAAGTAATCGAAGGCTGAGGTCGACACCACGCGTCCGCACACGGTTACCAAAAGCCCAACATTGTTAGCTCCCAGCCCGTTTGTTATGCCAGGCATATATTGGTTTGCCGAACCTCCGATCCACTTTTGGGCAAGCGCCAATGGCTTTACCGGACTAGTGCTGCCGACGTTTACTATGGTGGGTCCTGAGATTACTCGTTCACCGCTAATCGTTTCGACCATACCCGTAACTTCCAGTCTGTCCCCTTCCCTCAAATTTGGGGGATTGCCGGAGAAAAGCAATGCAATCCCGCGTGCTCTATCGGGTTGTTCAACGTACACGCGCCCCGGAATCTCACCTGTGTTACTTGTGGCAACCAAATTACCAATGCGCACCCGCGTTCCATCTGGGATCTGGCTCAGCTCAGATAGAGCGATTGTACGGATGGGTGCGCTTGTCAGTGCTCGATATGCGTTAGCGATTCCCCAGCCTGTATAGTAATCCCAGCCAGCCGGCGGGATGTCTGTGCACGTGCTCTTGATCTGTTCTGCTACTTGGTTGTTTGTCCAATGGGGATAATAGCTCCATACCAATGCTGCAATACCTGAGACAAAAGGAGCTGCTGCGGATGTGCCGCTGGAGAAGTTGTAAGATCCGTCATTCCACGTTCCGAGAATGAAATTGCCCGGTGCCACCACGTCGAGGTAGCTGCCATAGTTGGAACCGCCTTCGCCCCAATCGTAGGCCGTACAGCGCTGGCCGTATTCGTTCGAGGCACCTACAGCAATGACCTCCTCATAGGCGGCAGGAAAGAAAGGTTCTTCTGAGTCGTCATTGCCGCTGGCGGCAACAAGCACGCAGCCTTTGGATGCAGCATATCTAATTGCATCGTGCTCGGCAGGCACGTCATCATATCCTCCAAAGCTCATGTTAATAATCTTCGCACCGTTGTCCGCAGCCCATACAATGCCTGCTGCAGCATCCGCTTCTGTGCCGTAACCGTTCGCGTCGAGTACTTTTATGGGCATGATTTTCGATCCCCACGTGACTCCTGCTATGCCGAACACGTTATTGGTGATGGCGGCAGCCACGCCGGCCACAAAAGTCCCGTGGCCGTGGTCATCATATACGTCGGAGGGATCGGCTCCGGTAATAAGATTCCTACCAGGAACTATTTTTGCCCAGAGGTCTTCGTGATCTGTCATTACCCCGGTGTCGACTATTCCAATCACTAAATCGGGGCTGCCGGTCGTAAGGTCCCAAGCTCTCTCCGCATCAATACCTACGTTCGGGTTATCCGGGTCATATAGACCCCACTGAAGGTAGATGCCCATAAACTGATACCAATCGTCATTTGGTGTCTTACAAATTGAAACGATATGGTTCGGCCCTGCATATTCCACGCTCGGGTTTTGTTTGATTGCTTGGATGGCTTCAGGGAGCGAAGCGCTGCTTGGCAGCTTGAGAACGTGATATCTTATCTGATCAAGGGACCGAACGCACTTTGCGCCCAACGCACCGGCAACAGACATTACGCGAGCTCGGTGCCCGGGTTTATACTTTATAAGTATCTCGTCCGGCTTGTGCGCCGCCTTCGCCAAGCCGGCAAGCAGCCCAATGAGAGCGGCTGTGAGTAGGACGGTGCGACGTAGTGGGTAGTGATTGGCCATACGCGTTTCTCCTTTACACTTTCATTATAGCGCAGGAATCCACACACAGTCAGAATGGTCCCCGAGTAGGGTATAATCTTGAGGGAGCGTAACAGGTATGGGTAACAACGAACTGCCTAGAGATCTCATTGAAGCTATGCGCAGCGCCAAGTGCGTCTTTGTATTCACGGGTGCTGGAGCAAGCAAAGAATCTGGACTACCAACATTCCGCGAAATCGATGGCGAGTGGACCAGGCACGACCCGATGACCTTTGCCACTTTTGAAGGGTTCATTTCCAATCCGGTGAAGGTTTGGAACCTATACCGCCTCAGACAACGCCAGATAGCGTCAGCGCAACCGAACCCAGCCCACACTACGATTGCTGAGATGGAGCAATACTACCCGGAGTTTCTGCTCTGCACGCAAAACGTCGACGACCTGCATGAACGGGCTGGCAGTCGCAAGATTGTCAAGCTGCACGGCGATGCTTGGCAAATGCGGTGTTTGGACTGCGGGAAAATCTTCGACACGCGAGACTTTGATCTTCCGGATGAATTTACTGAAGAGACCCTTCCTAAATGTCCGAAGTGTGGCGGTCTGTGTAGACCCAATATAGTCTGGTTTGGGGAATACGTTCCACACGAGGCAATGGCTGCCGCGCTGGATATGGTGTCCAGGTGCGATCTGATGCTCATTGTGGGGACGTCGGGAGAGGTCTCCGGCGGTTACGGTTTTGCCCAGCAAGCTAGAGCAAATGGGGCAACGGTGGTGGAGATTAATCCGTCGGAAGGTGTGTTGACTCGTTACGCTCACTTTTGGGTTCCTGAGCCGGCCGGTTTGGCACTGCCGCGGATATGGAAATCCGTAACCGACAGATGCCGAGCGCAATAAAATGGAACGTCAATTTACCTTGCTCCTATGGTGTGCTGCTACAGTTAGGCTCGAATTGATCAACAGGGGAAACGTTTATCGTAGCTAGCTGTAGTCACCTCGTTTGACATTGACATTCCTGGTTAGTGCTGGTACATTTTACATTGGCTGACATGAGCAAGCTCCTGCGCAAATTGGCCTCTTCTATTGCACACCAGGCGGACCCGCAAATTCACGTTGTAATTGGCAGCGAGTTCTCCGACGAAGAGTCGCCTAGTCTTGTGCCTGCCGTGCCCCAGACGGCATCAGCTGAAATTGTGGAACCTTCCGGTAAAATAGACCCGGTGCCCGTAGGTACGCCGAACACCAGCGGATTTTCATACTTTATGGACGGCATGGAGCGCCGTCGGTTGGTTATGTACATTTCGGGGATACCCGTTGTCTATGGTTATGCGGCGGCAGGGATTCGCTGGCGCGGTGCAGATAAGCGGATGTACGCGCACGGCGATCCAAGCGAACGAGAGGCATTGTTTTGTCCAAGGAGACTGCTCGAACAGCTCTTCTTCGATTTGGATATTGACGTCGTCGATATTGAGGACGCGGGCAGCGCACTGGAAGACCATCCAATGATTTTCTTGGAAGCTGCCAAAAAGAAGGTGTCCGACATTCGGTCCAAACTCGAGGCAGAGGTGACCTCTAGGTGGCTTGCAGAGTTTGACGGATCGAACGAATGGCTGTTGGTTGATGGATCTATCTCTGGCAACTACGACCAATACCCGGCGCCAAATATCGTTGGTGTTGTGAAGAGCCACCAAACACAATATTTCCCGATCGAGGATCAGCGGAAAATACAGGCTCTGCGCGTAGGTGAGAGGAGTGGCCTGTTCATACCTAAGGGCAGGAATCGACCCGACGTTTACAGTTGGTACCTGAGGCTCTGGCCGAATGAAGGCCAAGACTTACATTTCGGACTCGTCAGGGTGGAAGCGCCGAAGTGCGATCGAACCGTCAGAATGGTAGATGAGATATCTCGGTGGCTGCTCGCTGAGCGGGCACCGCTCAGTATGCCCGATTCGCGCTGGGATAGGATGCTCTATCCGATACGTGACTGCGAGCAGTTTCTCAGGTCGCGTGCACCGAGCAAGACGGTCCTTGACGCAATTCTTATGCGATTTGCGGCAGGGAGGGGATAGCCGATGATCAATGAACCACACACATCTGCAAGCAACGAGTCGACTTTTTTCGCCAAGACGACTGAGATTACCGACCGACAGATCGGTCGAGTTATAGCAACCAAAGATAAACCGAATACCGCGTATGAGTTCTATTTCTGGACGAGCTGCGATGACGCCAGTGTCGGCATAGGGACGCTTGTTGTCGCTGCAAGTCCAAAGACTCGAGCGTACGGGGTTGTGGTTGAAGGCTTCAGCTTTACCGATCTCGAGTCACCGCTACATGAGTATATTGGCCTAAATGGCGATCCTCGTATGGAAGCTCAAACGTCGCGGCCGGAGGTCAGATGTTACAAGGCAGCAGTGTTGCGTGTAGAACCGGAGGAGCCCCTTCAGCCAGTGCCGGTTGCGCCAGTCTATCTGGCTGACGATGTTGGCGTAGCAAAAGCGCTGAGAATGGATTCGTTCCAATATACGACAGGTATTCCGGTCGGTCTTTATCAGAACGGAGATGAGCTATCGCCGGTGTATATTGACAGCGAGTTCCTACTTGGTCCTGAAGCTGCTCACTTGAACGTAACTGGCGTTTCTGGTTTGGCGACCAAAACAAGCGCGATCGAGTTCATCCTATTATCCATATTTGAGCATTTCAAGGAAGACATTGCTGTTGTGTGTTTCAATGTCAAGGGCTCCGACCTTCTCTTCTTGGATTATCCGGCTGAAGAGAACATGCTTGACGAGCGCGATAGAAAGATGCACAGCCTTCTAGGAGTTCCATGCGAGCCTTTTCGAAACGTCAAATACTTTGCGCCGTTCAAACCTGATCGTGTGAACTTGAATACGCTGCGAACGAATCCTGAGTTGGTTCAGTCCGTAACTCCTCTATCTTGGGGTCTGAACGAAGTACTTGAGTTTACCGAAGTCGTTCTCAACAGGGACGACATTGACGCAAAGGCAGATGCGCTTATCGAATTCATCAGACAGCGCGTGATTAACCAAACCACCGAAGTCAATGGTCAACAGATAACCGTGCGCAATTTCCAAGACCTGAACCGGTGGTTTGACCTGGTTATGCGTGACATGGAGGAAAACAACAAATCGGAATGGAAAACGCATCACTATGCGACCATACGAAAGGTCCACAACCGCCTGTCGAATCTGAGTACGAGGTATAAAGGCCTTATTAGCCCGGACGAATTCGTATCCGACCTTCCGTGGGGTCGGTTCGAGGATCGTACCGTATATGTCGTCGATGTCGCAAATTTAGAGCCACAGGCACAAGACCTAGTTTTTACAAGAATTGTTTCTGAACTTAGACATCACCTCGAGACAGGCAAGCTCGGCGTGAAACACGTGATTGTTGTGGTTGACGAGTTGAACAAGTATGCTCCTGCAGACGGTCCCGACACGTATCTTCGACAGACGCTTTTAGATATTTCCGAGCGTGGTAGATATCTGGGATTGGTCTTGTTCTCAGCGCAGCAGTTTCGCAGCCAAGTTCACAAGCGTATTGTCGGAAATTCAGGTACGTGCATCTATGGGCGCATGGACATGGATGAGCTGGCAACTCCTGGTTACCAAGTGCTCACCTCCGCTACTAAAGAGAAACTGGCGACTCTTCCGAAAGGCCAGTTGATGATTCGGCACCCCCATTTCACGCAGCCTATATTCGTTAAGTTTCCGCGTCCCAACATTATGCGCGGTCCTGATGGAATCAGAAGGTACCCGCCGGCAGAAGATTTGCCATTGGATGAGGCTGTTTGGTTAAATCTTTCCCGCTTGGATCCGTCGATAAGTCGGAACGAAGTAAGAGACATCGTGGCAGAGACGTCTGACCAGGACGAGATTATTCGCGCAATGAACCTCACGCTGCAGCGCGTTCCACAGGACCCTGTTGCCGCGTTCAGAAGCGCAATCCGCAAGAAGGCCGGCGTGCTGAGTCCGGAGGAAAAACCTTCTATAGCAATCAAGGATGCTGGAAGCGACGGGTCCGATCCATTTGAGACGATCTAGGCTTTGCTTGATTAAGTGCGAAAAGACGTCCGACAATGCGAGTAGTACACATTTCCGATCCACATCTAGGCTACCGGGCTTACAATCGCGTGACTCCGGCTGGCATAAACGTGCGGGAAGCTGACGTGTTCAATGCATTTCGCGCTGCGTTGAGACGAACCGCCGAGATCGCACCTGATCTCATCGTTATCGCGGGTGATCTCTTCCACGTTGTTCGTCCCAGCAATTTGACCATTCAACACACATTTAGAGAGTTTCTTTCCCTTAGGCAGAAGTCAAACGCTCCAATTGTCATCATCGGGGGCAACCACGATTCGCCTAGGTCGGTTGACACCGGGTGCATACTCGATTTGTACGCACACTTGCCCGGCGTGTATGTAGCGCATACAGAGTACGTTCAAATCCCTCTGAAGGACTTGGACACATCGGTGTTCTGTCTGTGCCATCGAGCTCTGCCGCAGCTGTCCTCATTGAAGATCGAGCCTGATCCGTCGAGTAAGTACAACGTACTCGTCGCGCATGGAACCGTTGAAGGAATCGTGCGCAATGCTTACGACCTTGTCGAAATTAGCCGCTCCCAAGTTCTTTCGGATGGCTGGGACTACATTGCTTTCGGGCATTACCACGTGTTTGAGAAACTAGCTGACAACGCCTACTATTCTGGTTCCTTGGAGTACACGAGCACTTCCATCTGGGGCGAGGCCTCGCAGCCGAAGGGTTTTGTTGAGTACGATCTTGACCAACGCAGCCTTTTGCAGTTCCACGAGATAGAGACTCGGGAAGTTATCGATCTGCGCCCAATTGACGCGTCCGGAATTACTGCCGCGGAACTCGACCGCGCTATCGAGCAGCGCATAATGGCAATTAAGGGCGGCTGGAAAAACAAGATCATCCGGCTTGTGGTTCAAAACGTGCCGCGTTCGGTGCAGGCCGACTTGGACTACGCAGCGATTCGACGGATTCGCTCGGAAGCTTTGCATTTTGAATTGCAGCTTAGACCACCACAGGTTGTTCGAAGAGATGACCACTTGTTGCGAGATGCCGGTCCTGCCAGACCACTTGAGGCTGAGTGGGAGGAATTTGCTAAAACCTGTCAGATTGCACCTGGTATCGACCGAGAACACCTTGCAGCACTGGGACGGGAATACCTCTTGAAGCAAGCTGCGGCCGAGTGAAGGTATTGATTAGGAGTGCAGAAGCGCCGTGAAGCTGATAAGTCTTGAGCTCAAAAACTTTCGACAGTACAGAAGCGCGTCGATCTCATTTCCCGACGGCGTTACAGGAATCATAGGTCCCAACGGTGCGGGCAAGACTACCATTCTAGAAGCTATTGCCTGGACGCTGTATGGCGCCCCTGCTGTTCGGGGCAAGAACGAGACGATCAGGTCAAATTCTTCTGAGCCCAACGCTCGGCCGAGCGCCTCTCTCACATTCGAGCTCGGCGGACAAATCTACAGCATAACCAGATCTCTCGACCCTTCAGGCAGGGTGGGGCAGGCTGTACTGGAGATTGATGGCAAGCCTGTTCGCTCAGGGATGTCGGAGGTAACAGAGGCAATAACAAGCCTTCTGGGTATGGATTACCGAGCATTCTTTACCAGTTTTTTCACTGGCCAGAAGCAGCTGGAGTTCATGGCAGCGCTTGACGGGCGCGCGCGTGAGGCTGCGATAAGCCGAATGCTTGGCTACGACCGTCTTACCAAGGCGCGCGAGCAAGTAAATCAAGACAGGCTGGGACTCGAGCGCGAGATCCAAGGCTTGGAGAAGGGCCTGCCGGATCCTGAAGACCTGGCTCGACGTCTCAACGATGCTCAGGAGCGTCTCAATACCGCTTTTACGGCACTGCGTGAAGCCGAAATTCGCCACCGCCAAGCAGCGGATACGCTGAGCAAATTGGTTCCTGTTAAGGACGAGTCTGACAAGAAAGCCAAGGCATACGAAAACCTCAGTAGACAATTGGAGCTACACAAAGCCGAACTGCAGCGTGCCGAGGAGCGCTTGCTGCAGGTTCGTGCGGAGTTGGCTGATCTGGCATCCAGGCGCGCCGAGCTTGACTCGCTGCAGCTTGATCTCAAGCGATATGAAGAAGCAGGCGCGGAGTACAAGAGACTGAAAGCCCTCCAGGTACACGAGGCTGAGCGGCAGCAGCTTGCGGGACAGATAAGGACACTGGAAGCAGAGGTGGAGCGGCTTGAGTCTAGGGTTGTAAAACTGCGTTCGGCGCGCAATGAGCAAGAAAAACTCGCTGCTGCCGTGTCTGAAACTCAAACCTTGCTTTCTTCAGCAGAAGCGGAGTTGCAGCGTCTGCGAGAGGAGCTTGTAGCGAAGAGACACTCATTGGAGGTGCAGATAAAACAGCTGACAAAGCAACGATCAGATGTCCAGGCAAAGCGCAACCAGATTGCGCAGGCGGGCCGCGAGGGTGCTTGTCCAACTTGTGAGAGGCCGCTGGGCGAAGAATTGGATGTTGTGCTTGCCCGGTTTGACTCACAGGTAAGCGATATTGACAGGACTCTGGGTGATCTCAATGCACAGCTTTCCGGTCTGTCGCGTTATGAAACGCTGATTGGCGATGTAGCTGCACAAAGAAACAAACTTGCCGATCAACTTGAGTCTCTGCGAAAAGAGAAATCGGATGCTGATGCGAGAGTCAAAGAGTACGAGACACTCCTCAAAGATATCGAGCAGAGAAAAGCAGAACTGACGAAGTGTCGAGAACGCCTAGATTTGCTTCCGAAGGGTTTCGACCAGTTCAGGTTTCAAGAGCTTCAAAGGATAGGAGAAGAACTCCGACCCGTGCGGGAACGAGCGGTTGCGCTAAAGGCGGCTTTGGACAGGGAACCGACGCTGCGCACTGAAGAAGCGGATCTAGACTCGCGCGTACGGGATTTAAGAAGTCATGTCACCTCACTGGGCCAGGCTATCGAAGATCTACAGTTTTCGAATGAGCAGCACGAGTCAATATCGCAGGAGTTTCAGAAGGCCAGCCAAGCTGTAGCAGATGCGGCAGTGGAATTGGAGCGGTGCAAGGGGGATGTGAGGAGCGCAAGACTCCTTTTAGACGCTGTCGAACGAGAGCAGCGCGATTATGAAGAAAGGATGCGTGAGCTTCAATCGAAGCGCTTCCAACACGCACACCTGCGCGCCTTGGCTGAGGCTTTCGACAAGCTCAGAGCTGATCTGAATGACCGTATCAGGCCGGAATTGGAGTATACTGCGAGCCAGCTGCTTTCGGTGATGACTGATGGGCGGTACAACGTGCTGCGCATCGACGATGACTACAAGCCGGTTATTGTTGACGACGGAGAGGAAAAACCGGTTATATCCGGCGGTGAGGACGATATAGTTAACCTTGCCTTGAGACTTGCGATATCCCAGATGATTGCAGACCGAGCAGGACAGTCATTCTCGCTGCTGATATTAGATGAAGTCTTCGGCTCACTCGATGAGACACGGCGCCAAAATGTGGTGAGTTTACTTCAGAATCTCAAGAACAGATTTGAGCAAATAATATTGATCACGCATATCGAATCTATACATGATGCCGTGGATAACTGCCTTTGGGTAGAGTTTGATGAAAACAGTAAAACTAGCCGGATCGCCGAGCGTCGTGCCGAAGACTTCGTGGAAATGGCGGTTTAGTTTCCTGTCCCGTTACTTCTTTTTCTGCTCTCGCTCTTCGCGCAAGCGCTGCTTATAACGTTTCTCAGCCCTCTTTCTGCGCTGCCGTAGTTCTTTTGCGCGTATTCTCAGCTTGCTTCACCTCCCATCGTGTCTGTTTCAAACTGGATTATATTGTCGACGTGCGTCAGTGTCAAGATTTGGGGGTAGACCCGCCGCGCCTGCGTGGAAGCTTATTTATCTCCGCGCCATGAATCAGGCGGTCGAGTTGCTTGAATACATGTAACTGCTCCTCGTATAATGCTCTTGTTATGCTGATTACGATCATTGGTAGGGGACACGGAGGCACCCGCGCGATCTCCAAGACGCTGGTTGAAAGCGGCGTATACATGGGTGAGCCCTTGAACGCTTCGTACGACTTGATTCCGGCTGAGGATATGTACGAAGCGTGCCGCGTCATGGCCAAGTATGTCCATTATAAGGGCGGTCTCGAATGGGACTTCTCACGCGTGCTCTCAGGTTCCATAGACCCTGAGTTCAAGCGTCTGGTTGAATCTTACCTTAGTAAGGTGCTCGCAAGCGATGCTCCCAACAAGGGTTGGAAGCTTCCAGAGACCACGCTCGTGTATCCCTGGATCGCTAGAATGTTTCCGGAGGCGTACTACATCCACTGGGTCCGCGACCCGCGTGACTCCATACTCGGCAGGCACCTGACTGACGACCTAGCTGATTTCGGCATACCATGTGACCGGTCGAACGATGAGCGCCTTCGTAGAGCTATAAGCTGGAAATATCAAAGAGAGATTGTGAAATCGACTCCTGCACCTAAGCATTGGACACTTGTACGTTTTGAGGACTTTGTGCTGAGGCAGGAAGAGACTCTGGCACGTCTAGAGAAGTTCCTAGGAATACGCTTAGCGCGGATCCCTGTGAACCCGGAAGCCGTCGGGCGGTGGCGAAACGACGAGGGGGTTCACGATTTTGACTTCCTTCACGACGATATGCGGGAGCTGGGCTATTTGTAGTAGACCTGGTTACTGAGACTGCGGTTGGGCCAGCAGCAGAACTGATTCCGGTATTGCTCCCTCGTTGCTAAGCAGCTTCGATAGCTCGGGGCTTTTCAGCAGCTCAAAAATATCGCGGGTTTTCCCGTCTAAGAGGACGGTTCTGTAGACCAGGCGCAGCCCGTGACTATAATCCACATAGTTTGCGTGGTGTACCGTACTCAGGGGCTGTATGGGCTCACCGGTCGGTATGTGCCACCCGTATATAGCAACTCTGTCGGGCTTACAAGCTAGGGCCCTCGTTATGACTATGTCCTTCTTTGCCCCGGCTATTAGGGCAGAGCGTTCCGTGTTCAATAACTGCTGTTGAATCAAACCATTGTGTCGGAGAAAGGTTTCTACAGCCTGGCGCGGTTCTCCGAGCGGGATCGGCTCTACTTTCACATAAGCTTGTTTAAAGATTTCGTCAACGATTCGCGTTGTTGGAAGCGAACACCGGAGAAGACGGCATACCTCCAGCGCGGCTTGAAGCGTTAACGGCGTTCGAACATAATCCTCGTCGCAGCCTATCGCAAGGTAATCAGGCGAAACCCATATGATCAGTTTATGCTCCACGCAGGAGCTGTCTTTACCATCGAGCCGCACAGGAACGAGTCTGCGCAGGAAATCTGGAATATTGCC
This sequence comes from Armatimonadota bacterium, assembly GCA_029907315.1. Taxonomy (GTDB): domain Bacteria; phylum Armatimonadota; class UBA5829; order UBA5829; family UBA5829; genus CALJES01. The sequence goes on from JARYME010000001.1 coordinate 75,562, forward strand.
ACTGGAGATTTGGGCCAGGAAATACTTTTCTCGATCGGCAAGAGTCAGTTTCGTAGCGTTCCTCATTACAGCAGAGCCTCCAAGCGCGCAACAAGGCCGCCTTGGCAGGTCCAACTGGCAGCTTCCTGCATCGGAGAGAATAGCTGTTAGCAACACAGTGATGATGATCAATTCCTACTGTTGGTATGTGGGTAATAGCTTTTGCGGCTGCTGTCCACTATTCCAATATCCGCTTCTCTCGCAACAAGCCGATTATTGCTTCAACACACGCATCCACCGAAAGCTGCGTAGTGTCTAACTTTAGGTCTGGTTGGTCGGGCTCTTCGTAAGGTGACGAGACGCCCGTGAACTCAGGTATCAGACCTTGCCGTGCCTTGGCGTAAAGTCCTTTAGGGTCTCTTTCCTCGCAGGTTTCAATGGGTGCATGCACAAAGATTTCCAAGAACCGGTCGCCTCCAATAATGGAACGAGCGTTCTCTCGGTCCTTGCGGAACGGTGAGATAAGCGACACCAACACCACGAGGCCTGCCTCATTCATCAGGCGCGCAACTTCCGCAACGCGCCGAATGTTCTCCGAACGATCACTCGGTGAGAAACCCAAGTCTTTGTTCAAACCTTGCCGCACCTTGTCTCCGTCCAAAACAAAACAGGCTCGGCCGTCTGCCAAGAGCCTTTTCTCGACAGCATAAGCAATGGTGGACTTACCCGATCCACTCAACCCTGTCATCCAAATTGTCACCGGCTTTTGGCCGAGAACCAGGCTCCTGTCCTCAACTGTGATTTGCTCCTGATGAAGTGCAACCCGCTGGGCTGCAGTCGAACCAGTGTAAGGGTGGGAGCGGTCGATTATCATTCCGCAACCGACCGTGAAATTCGTGATTGGATCTATGACAATGAACGCCCCAGTGGAACGGTTCCGCGCATACTCGTCGCACATTATGGGTCTGAACAAATGCATGCATACTCGCCCCATCTCGTTAAGGGCAAGCGCCTTGGCTTCTTGTCGGTGAAGAGTGTCTGGATCGATTCTGTACATAACGTCGGTGAACCGCCCGCGCACAACCGATGTGGTGTGTTTCACAAGGTAATACCTGTCCAACCGCATCGGTTCTTCGTGCAACCATATCAGCATGGCCTCTATGTCTCTTGCAATCCAGGGAACATTGGCTGGATGAGCGATCATGTCGCCGCGGCTGATGTCCAGGTCGTCCGCGACACACAGTGTAACCGATTGAGGGGCAAAGGCGTAATCGACTTCCTCAAAACCTTTCTGTATACGGGTGATCGTGGTCAGACGACGTGACGGAAGGACGACTACTTCTTCCCCTAGGCGAACCACGCCGGAAGCAATCGTGCCTGCATATCCTCTGAAGTCACTGCTGGGTCTCAGAACATACTGCACAGGAAACCTGAAGTCTATCAGGTTTTGATCGCTGGCTATGTGTACCGTCTCCAGATAACTCAGAAGAGGCGGTCCCTGATACCATGGCATGTTTTCACTGCGGTGAACGACGTTGTCGCCTTTGAGGGCGCTTATGGGAATGAATTCCAAGTCTGCTATTCGTAGTTTGGTGCAGAACTGCCCGAATTCGTGACGTATAGCTTCGAATGCGTTCTGTGACCAGCCGACAAGATCCATCTTGTTCACCGCGACGACGATTCGCGGAATGCCCAGAAGCGAAGCTATAAACGCGTGGCGCCTGGACTGGGTTGTGACGCCGTTCCTAGCATCGACAAGTATCAAAGCGAGGTCTGCTGTTGACGCTCCAGTGGCCATGTTTCGCGTGTACTGTTCGTGGCCCGGAGTGTCAGCGATTATGAAACGCCGACGCGGCGTAGCAAAATGGCGGTATGCAACGTCGATAGTGATGCCCTGTTCCCGCTCAGCCTTTAGCCCATCAGTGAGTAGCGCGAAGTCAATGTATTCCCTTCCGGCTTTGCGAGAGTCGCGGTCGAGCGACGCAAGGTGGTCCTCATATATGGCTTTTGCATCGTGCAGTAGTCGACCGATCAAGGTAGACTTGCCGTCGTCTACGCTGCCTGCAGTTACAAATCGCAGCAGTTCGGATTCGGAGACCTGTTCAATCAACTGCTCAATGCTTACAGCCATAAGGCACCTACTGACTCTTGTTCATTCAGTTGTGGGCACGTGTCGGTGCGCAGTACTAGAAATACCCTTCACGCTTCTTCTGCTCCATAGAGCTGTCCTGATCGTGATCGATTAAGCGGGTAACTCTCTCAGAATGCTTTACCGTTATCATCTCCTGAACTATCTCAGCAACGCTTCGAGCCGACGATACAACTGCTCCCGTGCAAGGGTAGCATCCTAGGGTCCTGAACCTACACATCACCGTCTGTGGCTCTTCGCCTGGCTGCAATCGCATGCCTTCATAAACGGGTATGAGTCTGCCATCGCGAACTACCATTGGTCTTTCCTTTGCGAAGTACATGGGGACTACTGGAATCTGCTCGCGGTATATGTACAACCACACATCCAGCTCAGTCCAGTTCGAAAGAGGAAAAACCCGAATGCATTCGCCCTTCTTAATTCGGCCGTTGTACAAGTTCCATAGCTCCGGCCTCTGGTTTTTGGGGTCCCACTGTCCGTAAGAATCGCGGAATGAATACACGCGCTCCTTAGCCCTGGATTTCTCCTCATCGCGGCGCGCTCCGCCGAGAGCTGCGTCATAACCGCCTTCCTGCAAAGCATTAAGAAGTGCTTGTGTTTTCAGGATGGCGCAGCACTTGACTGTACCCATGTCCCACGGATTGACGCCCTGGGCAATGGCTTCATCGTGGCGATATATCCTCAGGTCAGCTCCGATCTCGCGGCAGAACCTATCGCGAAACTCATACATTTCGGGGAATTTCATCCCGGTGTCTACGTGGAGGAGGGGAAACGGTATTTTTCCGGGATAAAACGCCTTTTGCGCGAGCCTCACCATCACGGAAGAGTCTTTCCCGACTGAGTAGAGCATAACCGGGCGTTCAAACTCCGCTGCGACCTCTCGAATTATGTGGATGCTTTCAGCTTCGAGGGCTTCCAGGTGAGAAAGATGAAGCTTTTCCATAGTTGGAGGCTACTTCACTCCCGCCGGTTCTTCGAAGACGAACTTGCTCAGCTTTGCCGAGCGTGGAACTTCAACGGGGTACTTGCCGTCCAGGCAAGCGCAGCACAATTTGTCTCTTCTTACGCCTATGGCGCGAATCAAACCCGGCAAACTTAGGTAACCTAGACTGTCGGCTCCGATGTATTGTCTGATTTCTTCAACCGAGAGTTTCGCGGCAATAAGCTCGTTCTGATTCGCTGTGTCGATGCCGTAGAAGCAGGGGTGCTTGTAGGGTGGGGACGCTATGCGAACGTGAACCTCAACTGCGCCCGCTTCTCGGATCATTTTGATTGTCGGACCAATGGTGGTTCCCCTGACAATCGAGTCCTCCACCATTACAACCTTTCTTCCCGCCAGACTTTCTTTCAAGGGAGTAAGCTTCATTCGAACGCCCAATTCGCGCATTCGCTGATCCGGCTGAATGAAAGTTCGGTGGATATATCGGTTCTTAATGACGCCTTCAGCATAAGGAATGCGGGAGGCTTCAGCAAATCCTATGGCGTGAGGTGTTCCCGTGTCGGGGATAGGAAATACAATGTGTGCCCCAGGAGCTGGATGTTCCTTTGCCAGCTCATGGCCCATCCGTCGCCTCACGTCGTGCATGGTTCTGCCATACATTTGGCTGTCCGGTCGCGCGAAGTACACGTATTCAAAAACACATAGGGCGCTACCCTCGCGCGGTATTGCTTGTACCTCGCGCATCCCGTGTTCGTCTATCACGATCATCTCGCCAGGCTCAACTTCTCTTACAAACTGCGCACCAATGGTGTTTAGAGCGCATGTCTCAGATGCAAGAACGTACTCAGTTCCGTTGAGCCTGCCAATGCAAAGCGGACGTATGCCGAACGGGTCGCGGATTCCGATTAGCTTGTCACAGGTTAAGATAACAACGGCATACGCTCCGCGAATCTTTTTCATTGTTTCTACGACTGCATCCTCGATGCTGCACGCGCCGGAGGTCGCTATTAGTTTAATAATGACCTCGCTGTCGTTTGTGGTCTCAAATTCGACGCCGCGCTCGAGCATTTCTTCGCGCAATTCCGCAGCATTGATGAGATCTCCATTGTGGGCAAGTGCTACAGGACCGAGGTCACATTCACATAAGAGCGGCTGAACGTTGCGCAGTACGCTCGAGCCTGTCGTGGAATACCTCGTATGCCCAATGGCGATGTGGCCGCGGAGTTCAGCAAGACGTTCTTCCTGAAATACCTGCGTCACTAGACCCATGTCGCGGTGCATGCGGATTTTTGTGCCGTCTGAGGCTGCAATGCCCGCGCTTTCCTGCCCGCGATGTTGAAGTGAGAAAATTCCGAAAAATGCTATTCGTGCCGCCTCAGGATTACCGTAAAGACCGAAGACACCGCATTCTTCAGCGATTTCAGCTCTGTCGAGAAAGGTCATCTATCTCCCTTTACGAGACAAAAGCAATGTAATAGGGAACTATTAACAAGACGGTCTCAATCTTCCATGGTGCGCGGTATAGATCGACACCAGGCTTCTTTGAGATCCATTATTTTGACGTTTATAACAGGTTCGTCGTTTACCGCGATCTCCAGTTTGTCTCCGTGCGTTCTGCCCAAAACAGTGATCTCTACTTGTTCGTCCTCAGCGATTTCCCTCAGCTTGCCCAGTTTTTCGGCGGGTAGCGAGACCACTATTCGAGACTGCGTTTCGGCAAAAAGCGCTGCGGCAGGACCGCAATTGGAGACAAGAGAAATCTGTGCGCCTACATCTCCCATTATACAACCTTCTGCAAGTGTTGTCGCCAGACCTCCATCAGAGCAGTCGTGTGCCGAATTTAGGAGCATCTGGTCTATTGCCCTCAACACAACTCGGTGAACGCGCTTCTCTTTTTCCATTACCAACACAGGTGGCTTTCCTACAGCGAGGCCGTGGATAGCCTTCAGGTACTCGCTGCCTCCGAGCGAGTTCAAATCACAGCTTGCTTCGTCCTCGGCAGTCCAACCAGAAACGAGTACTATTACATCGCCTTCTCCTTTGAATGCGCTTGTGCACCGCTTCTGAACATCTTCGATAAGCCCCAGCATGCCGACCACCGGGGTAGGATAAATCGCTGCATCTGGGGTTTCGTTGTAGAAGCTCACATTGCCGCTGACTACTGGCGCCTCAAAGAACTCACATGCCTCTGCCATACCTTCAACGCATCGTCTGAATTGCCAAAACACTTCGGGTTTTTCAGGATTGCCGAAGTTTAGGCAGTCTGTAACGGCTAGGGGTTTCGCACCGCAGCAAGCCAAATTTCTAGCTGCTTCAGCGACGGCTATCTGGGCTCCCAAATACGGATCTAGGTAGCAATATCGACCGTTGCAATCAGTGGTGAGCGCTATAGCTTTCTTTGTGCCTCGGATGCGAATGACGGCAGCATCTGAGCCAGGCAGCACCACTGTGTTTGTTTGCACCATGTGGTCATATTGCTCGTAGACCCATTCCTTCGAGGCAATAGTGGGTGACGCCAGTAGTTTCAGCAGCGCTTGATTATAGTCGTCCGGCTCAGGAATAGACGAGAGGTCGTAGCTCTGAACGCGCTTGAGATACTCAGGCTCCTCAGTATCAAGCACATAGGTTGGTGCTTCTTCTGCGAGAGACTTAGCCGGCACCTGTGCAACAAGTTCGTTACCATCGTAAACGTGAATCAGACCGTCATCAGTCACTTCACCTATTATCGAGGCGTTTAGTCCCCATTTTGTAAAGATGCGGGCAACTTCGTCTTCGTGTCCTTTTTGTACTATGGCAAGCATGCGCTCTTGCGACTCAGAAAGCATTATCTCGTACGGTGTCATACCCTCTTCGCGCAGTGGTACCTTGCGCACGTCGATGCGCATGCCAGTTCCAGCCTTTGCAGCCGTTTCGCACGTCGAACACGTGATTCCCGCGGCGCCCATGTCCTGAATGCCCACAATGTACCCTGTTTTCAAGGCTTCTAGCGTAGCCTCAATTAAGCACTTTTCAGTGAAAGGATCCCCGATTTGGACGTTGGGCCTTCGAGACTCTGAGTCCGGTCCGAGCTCGACAGATGCGAAGGTAGCGCCGTGGATGCCGTCGCGTCCGGTGCGCGATCCAACCAGCATAACAGGGTTACCAGGGCCACATGCTCTGGCGAAGGCTATTTCATCGATTCTAACGAGACCCACGGAAAGAACGTTGACCAAAGGATTTCCGGAATAGCATTCCTCGAAGCAGACCTCACCACCCACGGTCGGTACACCGACGCAGTTGCCATAAAAGGCAATGCCGCCGACTACGTGTTCAAACAAGTAGCGATTCCTGGGGTCGTCGAGGTTTCCAAAGCGTAGACTGTTCATTGAAGCGATGGGCCTCGCACCCATTGTGAAGATGTCTCGGAGTATACCACCCACACCGGTTGCTGCACCTTGAAAAGGTTCTACTGCCGACGGATGATTGTGGCTCTCCATTTTCATCGCGATGCCGAATCCGTCGCCGATATCTATCACACCTGCATTTTCGAGCCCTGAGCCTTCAATAGCTTCTCTGTATTTCCTGAACAGCTTTAGTATAGGCCGCGAGAACTTGTATCCGCAGTGCTCACTCCACATCACAGCGTACATTCCCAGCTCAGTATAGGTGGGATGTCGACCCAACACTTCAACAACTCTTTGGTACTCCGCGTCGTTCAGACCCATCTCGCGGTACACTTCTGGCGGGATAGGAAGGGTGGCTTGCACTGTTCTGCCTCCGGGTTCTCTGTTCGCAGACATTATGAAAGCCTCTCTACTATTGATCTAAAGATGAGCACACCGTCTTCGCTGCCGAGCAGATCTTCCACAGCTCGTTCCGGATGCGGCATCATGCCTGCAACATTACCTTGCTCGTTCAGGATACCCGCGATATTCGACACCGACCCATTCGGGTTTGATTGCTCAGTGACGTTGCCATCTCGGTCGCAGTAGCGAAGAAGAATCCTGTCTTGCTCTTCCAGTTCTTTCAGCACATCCGGCTCGCAGTAGTAGCAACCACTGTGGTGGGCTATGGGTATTCGAAGCACCTGTCCTCTATAGCAGAGGTGGGTAAAGCTGCTGGTGTCATTTTCAACGCGCACGTGAAGATACTTGCACCGAAACCGAAGGGTATTGTTGGCAAGCAAAGCTCCGGGCAGTAGATGTGCTTCACAGAGAATTTGGAACCCGTTGCATATGCCAATAACCAACCCGCCGCGGTCCGCAAACTCCTGAACAGCGCCCATTACCGGGCTGAAACGCGCAATCGCGCCTGTGCGCAGGTAGTCACCGTAAGAAAATCCGCCAGGCAGTATGACGCAATCGTAACCTGCCAAGTTGCTTTCTTGGTGCCAGATGTAGTCTACCGGCTGCTGAAGTACATCCCTAATGGCATAGTATGCGTCCTGGTCGCAGTTGGACCCGGGAAATTGAATCACGCCGAATTTCATAGTCTACGAAACTCACCTTTCAATTTCGAACCTATAGTCTTCAATGACGGGGTTCGCTAGCAGCTTACGACACATGTCGTCAACCTGCTGCTCTAGGTCACCGTCTCCTTCGAGTTCAATCTGAATGTATTTTCCGATTCGCACGGCGCTTACATTCGTATAACCCAACTTTTCCAGTGCTCCTTGCACCACTTTGCCTTGTGCGTCAAGCAAAGAGGGTTTCAGGGTTATGTAGACATTGGCTTTGGGCATAGCAAATAGTCCTCGATTGAGATTTGAGCTCTTTTCAGATCGTCAGCCGCTTTGAGACGGCGTTCTTATGCTAGTCCGACACGTTTGAATATTGCGTCCACGTTTCTCAGATGATGTTGCAAATCAAAACACTCGTCGAGTTCTTCGGAGGAGAGCCTGCTCGTGACCTCAGGTTCTTGTTCGAGAGCCTCTCTAAATGAGATGCCAACATCCCAACACTTCGAGGCTGCTCGCTGGCACACCTTATATGCCTCTTCGCGATGCATTCCCTTGCGAACCAGTGCTAACAACACATGCTCTGAGAACACAAGCTGCCCCATCATCTCCAGGTTCTGCTTCATTTTCTCAGTTCGAACCTCGAGTTTGCTGAGAAGCGTGGAAAGCGACTGCAGCATAAAGTCCACGGCGAGAAAAGTGTCTGGAATTATGATTCGTTCAGCGGAAGAGTTTGTCAAATCCCTTTCGTGCCAGCTGGTTACGTTCTCCAAGGCGGGGATAACGTTTCCGCGAACAACCTTTGCCAAGCCGCATATCGTTTCAAAGCGCCATGGGTTACGCTTATGTGGCATAGCGGAAGAACCTCGCTGACCGGGAAGAAACATCTCCTGAACCTCGAGGATTTCCGTTCTCTGTAGGTTTCTCATTTCGGTCGCGATGTTCTCACATGTGCAAGCGACCAGTGCCAGCGATGCCAGCAGCTGTGCGTGGCGGTCGCGCTGTATGATCTGTGTGGATACAGGAGCGGGCTGCAGCCCAAGTTTAGAGCATACATATTCTTCAACGCTTGGGTCTATATTCCCGAATATTCCGACAGCCCCCGATATCTTGCCGACGCTAACCGCTTCCCGCGCTTGCTGCATTCGCTCTATATCTCGTTGGACTTGGGAATACCAAACGGCGGCTTTGAAACCGAACGTTATCGGCTCTGCGTGAACTCCGTGCGTGCGCCCGATCATCGGTGTCATCTTGTGCTGTTTGGCGAGCTGCGCGATTACTTCGGCAAGTTCATTTAGATCTTCGATGATCAGATCGCTCGCGGACCGCAAACGAAGAGCCATAGCGGTATCTTCGATGTCGTAGCTGGTTACTCCGTAGTGCAGGTAGCGCCCTTCGTCCCCTAAGTTCTCTGCTACGCATTTTGTGAACGCTATCATGTCGTGATGTGTTTCGCGTTCGATTTCCTCGATGCGTTCCACTGAGAACCTGGCACCCGCTCTGATTTTTTCGGTTACGCCCTGCGGGATGGCTCCGTAGTGCTCCAGTGCTTCGCACACAGCGATCTCGACGTCCAGCCAACTCTGGAACTTCGATTCCTCGCTCCAGAGAGCTTTCATCTTAGGTTTGCAGTAGCGTTTGATCATGAGCTGTGTTCTCCCCCAGGATTCGACTAACTATTCCCGCCAAGCCTCTCTTTGAATTTCCTGACTGCAGCTCGGATTTCGGGATATTTTGCTGCTAGGATTATCGCTGCGAGGATCCCCGCGTTGCGAGCGCCATCGATTGCCACCGTTGCAACCGGAACTCCGCTCGGCATCTGAACAATTGAAAGCAGCGAGTCAAGACCTTGCAGTGCGTTCGACTTGATCGGTACACCTATGACGGGCAAACAGGTCAGCGAAGCAATAACCCCTGGTAAATGCGCGGCCATACCTGCACCGGCGATTATCACCTCATAACCTTTCTCTTCCGCAGTGGACGCGAACTCCGCAACGCCGCGCGGATTCCGATGAGCAGACAATACAAACGTGTCGCTTTCGATGCCGAACTCGCCCAGAGCTTCTGCTGCAGGCTTCATAGTCTCCGCATCGGATTTGCTGCCCATTACAATCGCAACTTTTCCGGGCATCTGTCTTCCTCCTTAAGCAGCACCTAGTGCCCTTTGTGCTATATCGCGCCTGTAGTGTGCACCATCGAAGTGAATTTTTGAAACCGCTTGGTAAGCTCGGTCAATGGCTTCCTGAAACGAGTCACCCAACGCAGTGACTCCTAGGACTCGGCCGCCGGATGTTACCAGTTTTCCATCCTGAATCTCAGTTCCGGCCTGGAAAACCAGTGCGCCAGTGCTTTCAGCGTCTTCGATTCCCCAAATCGGCTTTCCCTTTTCGTAACTGCCTGGGTACCCACCGGAAGCCATTACTACACACACCGCTTTCTTATCCGACCACGTGACTTTATTCTCAATCATTCGACCTTCCGAGATGGCCAGACATAGCTCAGCCAAATCGCCTTCCATGAGCGGCAAGACGACCTGAGCCTCCGGGTCACCAAATCTACAATTGAATTCGACAACCTTTGGTCCGTCGCTTGTAAGAGCCAATCCAACGTACAAAACCCCTTTGTAATGGATCCCACGTTTGGCAAGAGCACGGAGAGTGGGTCTTACTATGTTCTGCACGATCTGTTCACGAACTTCTGGCGAAACGACCGGAACGGGTGCGTAACATCCCATGCCTCCTGTGTTCGGTCCCTGGTCGCCGTCATAAACGCGCTTATGATCTTGCGACGGAACCATCGGCAAGAATTGCTCTCCCTCGACGAAGCACATAAAAGTTGCCTCTGGACCATCAAGGTATTCCTCGATGAGTATTCGGTCTCCGGATTTACCGAATATCTTCTTGCGCATAATGTCGTCAATAGCCTGCAGTGCTTCGTCCGTATTGTTGGCGACAACGACGCCTTTACCGGCTGCTTCGCCATCTGCCTTGACAACAATAGGCGTATCCCGCTTGCCGGCAGCAAATCTCACAAACTCAGAAGCGCGGTCCGGATCGTCGAAGACTTCGCACGATGCTGTCGGGATACCCTCTTGGAGCATCAGCTGTTTTGCGAAAACCTTGCTTCCCTCTAGCTGCGCAGCCTCTTTGTTTGGACCGAACACGCGAAGACCTCGCCGCTCAAGCTCGTCAGCAAGCCCAGCAATCAGAGGGGATTCCGGACCTACAACTGTAAGGTCTATATGTTCCTTTTCTGCGAAATCGGCCACGCCGCAGATGTTCATAACGTTCCCAGGAATACGCTGCGCAAGTCGGCCGCACCCTGCGTTTCCCGGCAGCGAGTAAATGGTAGACACGCTTTCTGACTGTGCGAGTTTCCAGATGATCGCGTGTTCACGTCCCCCGCTTCCAACAACTAGGATTTTCAAATGCCGACCTCCTGACCACGCTGAGACAGAGTCATTACTTATAACTAAGTTTGTTCGTCCTCGTAGAGGTTTTCGAAAGAGGTAAACTCTCGGACGAAGCCCAATTTCACTGTTCCAGTAGGCCCGTTGCGATGTTTAGCAATTATAACCTCTGCGGTCTCTACGTGACGAGCCTCTGGGTTGTATTCCTCGCCCTCGCGGCCCCGTATCGCCTCAGTGTCCTCGACCTCGCGACGTTCGTAGTATTCAGGCCGATAGAGCAGTGCTACAAGGTCGGCTTCTGCTTCTATTGACCCAGATTCACGAAGGTCAGAGAGCATAGGCCGCTTGTCGTCACGCCGCTCTGGGGCTCTACTGAGCTGCGATACCGCGATGACCGGCACCTTCAGTTCGCGTGCCAGGGACTTCAGACCCCTGGCGATCTCCGAGATTTCTTGCTGGCGATTTTCCACACGCCGGTGCGAGCGGACAAGCTGCAGGTAGTCCACAATTACTAGGCCCAAACCGCGCTCCGCTTTGAGTCTGCGAGCCTTAGCTCGCATAGCCAAGGTTGTCAATTCTGTGCTGTCGTCGATAAAGATCGGGGCGTCCCACAGTAGGTTCGCAGCTTGTGCCAGTCGCCCCCACTCAGCATCATCGAAATAACCGGTTCGCAGGCGGTACGCATTGGCTCTTGCCAAGGAACACAGCATACGCTGCACCAATTGTTCAGCCGACATTTCAATGGAGAATATCGCTACCGTTTGCTTGGCCTTCGTAGCCGCATTTATCGCGATATCAAGTGCGAGAGCTGTCTTGCCCATCGAGGGCCGACCTGCGATTATGATCAGATCACTTGGCTGGAGTCCAGAAGTAATATGATCAAGTTTGATAAACCCCGTGGGTATTCCGGATGTTTCGCCTTTCTCGTGATAGCGGCGCTCTATCCACTCCCAAGTTTGCGTTACGAGCGGGGTTATTGGCCTGAAATACTGTCCTAGGCGGCGTTGCGCAACGCGGAAAACGACTTGTTCGGCACGTTCGGTGATGGTGTCTACGTCGTCTTCCTCGTTTTGTGCCATGGCAATTATCTCGGTGCCAGCGGCTATGAGCCGCCGTAGGATTGCCTTCTCCTCAACGATTCGAGCATAGTGCTCTATGTTTGCTGCAGTGGGCACCGAATCTACCAAAGCCATAAGATACTCGGTTCCGCCGCAGTCCTCTAGCTTACCTCGCCTACGAAGTTCTTCCTGCAGGGTTATGAGGTCTGCCGGTTCGTCGCGTTCTGCGAGAGCAGCCAGGCAATCAAAAATCTCTTGGTGTGCCGGACGGTAGAAGTCCTCGGCTCTAAGAATCTCCAACCCTTTTTCAAGGGCGGCTTTCTCTATCATCATTGAGCCGAGCGTGGACTGCTCAGCGTCTATATTCTGTGGCGGGATCTTTCCGAGAATCGCCGCGGTCGGTTCCATGGTCTCCTCTGCAGATTGCCAAATGTTGTGCCCAAGCTCTTCGACCCTTGCCAACATTCATCCGCAGTTAGCAGGGCTGTGGCGAAAAGGCTAGCTTTGTGCAGTTTCGCTAACCACTTCTACGTGGATTACAGCCGATACATCGTGGTGCAATTTTACAGGCACATCGAACGTCCCAATGCTCTTGATGGGCTCAGTTATATGGATCTTACGCTTGTCTACCTTTATAGAATGCTGTTTCAGCAGTGCATCTGCAATTTCTTGACTTGTTACCGACCCGTAGAGCTTAGTGCCTGATCCGGCTTTTCCTGTTATGACGACAGTGATGTCTTTGAGTCTCTCGGCAATCTCTCTCGCTTGGGCCGCCAGTTGCTCGCCCTTCATCTCGAGTATCCGCTTCTTTTGTTCGAGCGCTTTCAGCGCACCGGCGTCGGCCAAGACTGCCAATTTTCGCGGTAGGAGATAGTTACGCCCGTAGCCCTCAGCTACATTTACCACGTCTCCCGCCTTGCCCAGGTCTTTAACGTCTTTGGTCAATATGACTCTCATAAAGAACTCCTCGTCACTTTCTGTATTGAACACCTACAATGAGGTCTCGATTTTCTCGATGAAGCAAATCATTCGTGCCTATATAGAAACGCAACCAATCACGGATTTGCACTGTTCCTCGCACTTCGGCCTGCAGGTCATTCGGTCGATAGAAATCCGTCGAAAACAAACCTCGCTGACCGAAGCGGTAATCCCATCCCAGTCCTATTCTCGACGCGTAGATACCGTACCTCAGCGAGACTCGTTGTCCAAGCAACGAACCGCCCTGGGCTATGAGCTTGGTGTTTTCACCTATGTCATATCCGCCGATCCGGTAAAACTCATTATTTCGTATGAATGTGTAGTAGCTATCGAATCTGCTTTCACCCTTGCTTGTATTTGCAAGAGCGTTGACTGTGAATCCGTACTCAGGTACGCGCTTCACAAGTTCCGGACTGGGTCCTACACTGGGTCCCAAGCGCTTGCTTATAGCCTCAACCGTCTGCTTGAGCTGATCACTCACTTCTGAGACATTACGAATAGTCTTGCGAATGTCTGCCTTCACACTTTCATCTGTCGCCAGCTCCTTTATAGTCGAACTGGCTTCATTCAGCTTGGTCAGCATTTCTTTGACCTGGACTGCAGCCTCGTTGATGGTCTGTAGAGCTGTTTGTGCTTTCTCAAGCGTATTACCGAGTTGTGCTCCACTCCCCTTGTAATCTTCTATGACTTTCTGCGCATCACCTACAACTGCGTCGATATCTCTGAGTAGCGCTTCGGTACTTCGAAGCAATGCGGCAATCTTGGGCCGTATGTCCTCGCGTACCATGTCTCTTGCCACAGTCCCGACTTCGGCGGCGGAAGCAGTTGCATTACGAGCATTGCGTATAGTCGCGTATATTTCAGGCGAGACGCGGTGCACAAGTGCTTGCATCGACGAAACGAGATCAGCAGTGGAACTGGCAGCCTTATTCAGCGATTCTACGGTATCCTCAATCAGACCTGGCAGCTTTTCGCCGGCGAACAGGGAGTTGAGTCTGTTCAACGACGTCTGAAGGGTTTGAAGAGCCTCGCTTGCTCCTTCGATCAGCTCATCCGGGGTAATCGTTGATCTTGTGCGAATTCGGGCTGAGCGCTTTACCATTTTTTTGCTTTTTCCAGGTTCGATTTCTACGTAATACTCCCCGATGAACGAGCCCGTCGTAATCCGCGCTACAGAGTCAACTGGTATTGCTACATCGTTGTTGATGAGCATATCGACACGTGCTTTCGCATCTTTTGTCAACCTGGTGTCTGCAACGAGCCCTATTTTGACACCAGACATCCTTACGTCGGATCCACGTTGGAGTTTCTGAGCATTATCGAACACGGCGTAGATACCGTACATAGTTGCACGTAGTCCCAATCCCCCAAGGAACCAGTACACGACGACGAGCGTGACTATCCCCACGAAGACTACTATTCCTACCTGTGTTTCGGCTTTGAGCTTCATGCTGTTATTTGGATGGGACCAACGGTGCTACCTGTCAAGAACTGCTGCACTATCGGTTCCGGACAAGAATTGATTTCCTCGACGGTGCCGAGTGCGACGATCTTGCCTTCGTAAAGCATAGCTATTCGGTTAGCCACCCGCCTGATGGTGGAGAGGTCGTGGGATACTATTACTGACGTGACACCTAGCTGGTCTCGGGTTTTCACAATGAGCTCTGCTATGGCGGATGAAGTAATCGGATCTAACCCGGCCGTCGGTTCGTCGTACAATACGATCTCCGGATCCAAAGCCAAAGCTCTCGCGAGGCCGACCCTTTTCTGCATACCTCCAGAGAGTTCCGACGGCATCAAGTTTTCAACCCGAGGAAGACCTACCATTGCCAGTCTCTCTCCGACAATTCGCGCGATTTCTTGCTCTGGAAGACGTCGGTGTCTCCTTAGTCCGAACGCGACATTCTCGTAGACGGTCAAGGAGTCGAAAAGAGCGGCGTTTTGGAACACCATGCCGATTCTGATTCTCACGGCGTTCAAATCAGCCTCGCTCATTAGCGTCAAATCAACACCATCAATTATTACAGTGCCGGATGTGGGTCGCAGGAGTCCTGCTATGCATTTCAGCAGCGTGCTCTTTCCTGCACCGGACATTCCCATAATTGCCAGGCTTTCGCCTCTTTCGACAGTCAGGTTTACGCCGTTCAGTATAGTCTTGCCGCCGACTGAGTATGACAGATCAACTGCCGAAATCATAGAAATGCGGTTTTCCCGCCAAACATAATGTAAGCTAGGAAGAAGTTGAGAATATAGATAATAACGATCGATTTGACGACTGCATTGGTCGTAGCTCTTCCTACACCGCTGGCTCCGCCAGATGTCCTGAGACCCTGCTGCGATCCTACTATCGCTATAACCGCACCGAAAAAGAGTGTCTTTACCAAGCCCATCGTAACGTCATACGTTGTGACTTGGGCTTTCAGACTGCTTAAAAAACTCTCCCCTGCGACTCCATTCAGAACGGCGACTCCGTACCCTGCGGCGACTCCCATAACGTCCGCTATGAGAGTTAGTAGAGGAAGCATTGCAACTGCTGCCAGCACTCGAGGTACTACTAGATACTGAACTGGGTTCACGGCAAGGGCGCGGAGAGCATCAATTTGTTCAGTAACCTTCATGGTGCCGATCTCAGCAGCAATAGCGCTTCCCGCCCTTGCTGCAACAACTACGGCACTTACCACAGGTCCAAGCTCGCGAGCAATAGATAATCCAACCGCTGCTCCCGTATATCCGCCGACGCCCCACTTTACTACGAGCTGAGACATGTAAAGCGAAAGCACTGCACCAGAGAATACAACCGTTACGACCACTATCGGCAGGGATGCTACTCCAATGAATGCCATTTGACGGAGCGTGTCTCTAACGTCTACGTTTGCACGCAGTATGAATCCGCATGTTCGCAATGCGAGAAGGAACGAGTCGCCCAGGAATTCAAAAAACTGATCCAACGATCTGTACGCGATCTCACCCGGAGCAAGAGCAGCAGTAGCAATACGCTCGTGCAAGCGGTCCGACGGCACAGATGACGCCATTGGTGTGTCGTGCTTGGATCGACACTTCTCCACTCTGCTCACAGCGTTATTCTACTTGAGTAACATTGAGGGTGTCAATCAGCTGCAAGCGCGTCTGAAGCACGCTATGTGAGTTTGAAAATTCGACGAATCGGGGAAAACTTAACCGGCTTTGCAAACCGTAGATCGTTCAAAGGAGGCTTTACAAGATGTTGATTTCTGAGACAATGAATGCCAGGCTGAACGACCAGATCAACTTCGAGCAGTACTCCGCACATACGTATTTGGGAATGGCAGTTGCTTTGGAGAGCATGGGTCTAAGAGTTCTTGCCGACTACTTCTTCAAGCATGCTGAGGAAGAGCGTGAGCACGCAATGAAGATGATAAAGTATGTGCTAGATGTCGGCGGCAAGGTCACTATGAAAGCAATAGCTGAGCCCGGTGGTGACTGGAGCTCCGCCGAAAACATAGCCAAGCAAACCCTTGATCACGAACTAGAGGTTACAAGGCGCATCAACGATCTAGTTGCTCTTGCCGAACAGGAAAAGGATTATGCCACTCGCAGTTTCTTACAGTGGTACGTCGACGAGCAGGTCGAAGAAGTTTCGAGCGCGGAATACTTGCTCAGTCTTATCAAGGCTGCTGGGCCGCAGCAGATGTTAGGCGTCGAGCATAGAGTCGCCCAAATGCTGGGCTAAAATCGCATATCTGACCAATCAACCAGGCCCGCGGTGCAGCAAACGCTGCCCGGGGCTTTTTTGTTGCTTTTTCATCATATGCCACCTGTGTTGCACGTTAAGCAGGTAGCCGGCTGCTTATCGGATAAGTGCACACTGTGTGCGGAGGTCAGTTCCGGCACTTTTCATATCGCACATGAGGTTGGACAGTGACTCGTCTTGAACAGGTAATAAAGAACAAGAACAAGCCGGTGCTCATCGGAGCAGCTGTCAGTAGATACAATCCTGCTTTCGTAGAAATCATCGCCCGACTAGGCTATGACTCCCTATGGATTGAGATGGAACACCAGTTCATTACGTTCGCGGAGGCGGAAGACTTGTGCCGGGTCGCGTCCGGACTGGGACTTCTAACAATGATTCGGGTTGCCGACAACCGGCGTGAGAACGTGCTCAAGGCCGCCGAATGCGGTCCGGATATCATAAACTTGCCTATGGCCAACACTGTCGAAACGGTTAAAGAGTTCGTCCGACATGCAAAATACCGACCAGACGGAAGTAGAGGCTTCTATGGGTCCTCTAGAGCTCTGAACTACGGAATTGGGGCAGACATCGCCGATCTGCAAGACCAGCTGAACGAAAAACTCTGTCTGATGATACAGATAGAAACCCGCGAGGCTGTTGCAAACGTGGTAGAGCTTTGCTCAGTTCCTGGGGTGGACGCTGTGCTGATAGGACCCGGCGACCTTTCGGCGAGCTTCGGAGTCCCGGGGCGCACCGATGATCCCCGTGTCTTGGCTGCCATAGAACACGCGATTGATACAGCAAAGCTTACTGGAAAGACGATTGCGATATCAACTGGTCCTGGAAATGTCGGGCGCTGGCGTTGTAAAGGCGTTAGCCTTGTCTACGTGGTGGGTGATATTGGTTGCATGCGAATTGGCGCTCAAAAAGCGATGGAAGACACCCTTAGGGCCTTAGAAGAAGGCTAGTTCAATATTGAAGCGGAGGCATGGATTGGATATGGCGACGGCGTTCGGTTTATTGTTGATTACGCTAGGGGTTCAGTCGGCCGATGCAGCGGCCGGTATACCTCAGGACTTTCCTCGGTTTAGCGTCCCAGGGTTCGAGCGAGAGATGGAGATGCTGCGGGCGCTGTATTGGCTGCACTACCCCGGAGCAGGGCCGAAAGCAACAATGTGGGATGCATGGCTGCCAGCACCCAGCCTTTGGCCTGCAGTTGATTCAGACGGTACTGCTGAATCAATGCGCAGACAGTGGTCTGAAGCGTTGTCAAACAGATTCATAGATGCCGAAGGTTACGTTTCAGTTCACCAACACCCGTCCATAGCACATCCACACGGTTGGCCATTTCCGTTCTGGAACCAGGGAAAAGGCGGAATGGGGTGGCACTTCTCATTTAAGGACACGATTGGGCCTGGATGGCGACCTAACGAGCTTAGTACTACGGATGGCTGGACTTTGCGCTCTGCAAATAGTGAAGGAGTAGGGGATTACGGCTGGAACCTTACACTTACCGGAACGGGTGCTTCCGCTGAAACGCCGGCGGTTGCTATTGACACCTTCCAGTCACCGTTTTTCCAGATCCGATGGAAAGCTCGCGACTTGGGTTCGGATGCTCAGCCTTATCTGGAGTGGGTTACGCAAACCGAATCGCAGTTTACACCCGACAAGCGAATGTACTTTGACCCGCCCCAGGGAGAGGAGCTTTCGTACAGCGTTATCCCTGTATACAAGCATCCAAAGTGGAAAGGCATTGTTACGAAGCTGCGCATTAATTTTGGTAACCGTCGACCGACGGGCAGCGTAGTGCTTCACTCCGCATTCACTCAATACGACACCAGACACGACATTACCGGTCAATGTTTTGTCCGAGGGTGTGCAACCTATTTCAACTGGACAGGAGATCTCAACTTCTTGCGTAAGAACATCAACCGGATGCGGTTGGCGCTCAGATACGTAATGACGGAACACCAGGCTCTCGACCGTAAGTATGTTTATAACACTTGGTGGGGACACGATGGGCGCAGCGGTTTGAAGCGGACTGAGAATGGTAAGCAGATACTGTACGGTCACGGAATAGGGGACAACTACTGGGATTTGCTCCCTTTCGGCAGTCAAGACTGCTATGCAACAGTCCTTTACTATGACGCGCTCCTGCAGTTGGCGGCAATAGAGAGTGCTATTCTCAGGCACCCAGAGTGGAATATCCCTCGGGGAACTCTTGCATTCGATCCCGACGATCTAGTAAAGCACGCTCGAGAGGTGAAGGTGATTGGTAATAAGCTCTTCTGGAACAGGAAGACAGGAAGGTTTATCAACTGCATTGACGCCGATGGGAATGTTCATGACTACGGCTACACGTTTTTGAACTTTGAGGCTATTTACTACGACTTTGCTACGCCTGAGCACGCGCAGAGCATTATGGACTGGCTCACAGGCAAACGCGTAGTTGAAGGCGACACCTCGCAGGGCGATGACATATACTACTGGCGGTTTGCACCGCGTGCGACGACCAAACGGAACACAGAGTACTACTTCTGGGGTTGGTCTGCACCCGAAGCTATCCCCTTTGGCGACCAAGTGCAGGACGGTGGTGCCGTACTTGGATTCAGTTATCACGACCTAATGGCAAGGATAAAGGTAGTGGGTGCGGACGATGCGTGGAAGAGATTGCGTCAAATCATCGAGTGGTTTGGCGAAGTTCAAAAGGCCGGGGGATACAGGAAATACTACGACGGTACGCGCGACGGCAAGCTTCAGGGCTGCGGAACGCCTGGTGGGCTTGGTCTCGACTGCGAGTTCTTCGAGAGCGTTCTGGTGCCCACCGTGATATTGGACGGCTTCCTCGGCTTCAGGGCAATGCCGGACGGCTTCGCCATAAACCCACGTCTTCCTTCGAATTGGTCTGAGCTAACCGTGAACAGAATCCGCTGGCACAATCTCACACTTCAGGTTACTGCAAAGCCGGACGAAGTGATAGTGAGTGCTGAGGGAAGATCAGATACTCCGTGCATAGTAAGTTGCTTTAATCGGTCCAGAGTTGTGGACTGGTCTACGGAAAAACAGGTAACATTCAAGAAATGAGCATTTAGGGAGAGTACATGACAAAACAGGCTGGGCAACAACGTGCCCAGCCTGGAGACTTAGATAGTTCGTCCTCTGGACTATTTTTTGGATTCAGCTGTGTTTCCTGCTTGAGGAGATGGCGAAGCAGGTTCGGTTACCTTCCCCGGCTCAGCTGAAGAAGGCTTAGCCTCCTCAGTCTTCACAGGTGCTGGCTTTGCCTCAGCTTCCTTCGGTAAACTCGTGAGCAGTTCTGCGACAAGTTTGGTAACCGCCGTACCTTTGGCTATGTCTCGGAGCTCGTCTTCGTCCCCGGCAGCGGATTCGGGAGTCCGACCGCTCACCAACAGAGTTTTGATAAGCTTACCAGTCCTGGCATTGTAGAGGTCGGCTTTCAAGGTTATCTCCGCCACGCGCTTAGTACGATCGATCTGGTAGTTATCTATTTCGCCGACCAGGTAGTAGTCTGCCGCGAGCAGCTGGGCAAGCTTGAGCGTTTTTGTTCGGTCCTCTGCGAACGGCGGCTCTATGTCTGCAGTTTTGAGAACGTTGTCTTCCTTTGCCCTTTGTATTGGTGCCAATCTTGAACGATAGAGAAACGGTAGGTAAAAGTCGCTATTTGTCAGCATCGTTCTTACGTCTGCCGCCACTGCTTCCCCGAAGCCCTCGGGCAGATCGAAACCGCTGCCGACGTCAAAAGGGAATATAACGAGCGTGTGCTTCGCAGTCTTTGTTACTTGCTTCTTTGGCTTCCACAGGCCGAACAGCCAAGCGTCTGCAGGCTGCGAGAGAAAGATACCTATCAATAGACCGATTGCCAGAGAAGCCACAAGGCTTCGTGTTTTGTAGTTCATCCTAATTCCTCCAGCAGGTGTCCACATCCACACTGTTTATTCACTGTCAGCTGCACCGTCTTTTGGCACACAGACAAGTTCCTCTCAGTAGTGCTACTCAGGAATAGGAGGCGGTGCTTCGAGCCCGGACACA
>JARYME010000020.1 GCA_029907315.1 Armatimonadota bacterium
AGAGCTGTGTCTGACCCGCGCAGCCACCAGTTGTGCATCAGCTTGGTTATTGTCCAGCCCCAAGCAGCACCGTAGTTCCATCTCTTGTCCAGGCCGTACTTGTAAGCTAGGTGTAGGTAGGCCCATACGGTTGAGATTGAGCCGACGGCAGCCGCCGCGATTAGAGCCCAGAACATCTTTTTTTGACTGGATTGGGTTGAAGCCGCAAACTTCATTGCTTCCAGACCGATAGGCATCGGATGTGCTCGGTACGCACCGTGGAACGCGTGGAAGTAGCCCATTCCCAATATGTCTCCGTTTGACAAGCGGCCTACGCCGAAAGTCGAGGTGATCAGATAATCCGGGGTAAAGGGCATATCGTGCACAGGCGGTCCCAGCTCAGCTCTGATCCGGGTTATGACGACCGCCAGCACAAAGTACAGAGCGAATGCTCCTAGTGCAAGCATGGGGGACATGCCTATCGCCTTCATGAACGCCGAAAGCAGAACCAAACCACCGAGGGCACCAAAGACAGCGCTTCTGTAGGAAATTGGTTCCTGGGAGTCGTCTGCAGGACGCTTGCCTACCACTCTCATCAAGATGTCTTTCAGGTAACTGCGGCTCGCCCAAATCAGCATCAGAAACAGGGCAATGGCGCCTCCTGCTTCCTGATGTCTGATGTATGGATCGTCGAATCCGACTTCCATTCCCATGATGCAAGCCACGATCTTCTGCACTTTCCAAGTTAGATAGAAGAACCATACAGAAAAACACAGATCGGTGGGTAGTAGATAACCTATGCCGATAACAAACGGATAGAGAGTATAAGGCAGCCAGCCTATAGCGCTCCACGGTTTTGTGGTTACGTTTTGCATCAGATTGTGGTCGCGCTCGGTCAGGTTAAATTGGGGAATCGCGGGCCAATACACAGACAGGCCGTTGATCAATTCGATACCAAAACAGATGCCGAAACCTATCCAGAACAACCTGTTTCGCCAAATTTGTCCGGTCGGTTCGGTCATCGCGAGAGGTAGTTGGACTATTGGGAATGTCAGCCGCTCGTGTTCCAGCCATTGCTTGCGAATGAGTGCATTCAGGCACATCATTGTCCACACCAGGACGACGAAAAACCCGCACCAAGCAGCTCCCGGCACAATCCAAGCTAGCCAGTGTCGGTTGACGTAAAGGCTGGAGTCTCCCTCGTACAACGGCTTGATTATTTCAGGGTTCGAGACATGAAGCCAGCTGGGCAAAAAGGGAAGGAAAGTGCTGTTCCATGCTGGGTTGTTAACCACCGCACGGTATGGGTAGCTCATGAACGCTATTACAGTCGGCATCATGTCATGGCCTGCAAGAGCCGCAGCTATTGTTGTCATACTGTAAATGACCAACATCTCAGCGGTCGTAAACAGTACTCGATCCCGCAGCCGTTTGACCGCCGAATTGACCAATATCAACAGGCTCAAGATGAAAATCGTGTTGGCAAAAACGGCTATCACGGTGGGGTAGGGACCTTTATTCACCTTTTCCATCGTGATAACCCAATAATTGTCAGGCGGGATCAACAACAGCCCAACCAAAAGCGCTCGAAGCCGTACGTCAGATGGTCTGAGCGTGTTGGTTTCTCCCTGCGAGACCTTACTGAGTTTATTCTCGTTCACCAAAGTGCCGTTCACTGCTTACCCCTATGTCGAATACATCAACTTGCTTTTGGTATTCGGTGTAAAACCAGTCGCACATCTCTACGGTTAGCCGCACACGCGGTGCTTACCTTCCAATCTGGAGTGCATTCTCGGAAGCACCCTCGGATGCATAGACGTCCGGGCGCTTATGGTAACCTAGCAGGTATCTGCGGCCGAAACTTATAATAAGGAACTGGCGATATGGTATCCAAGAACGACAACGAGCTCGATGTGCCCAAAACGCAGTCGGCAAAAGAGGAAGAACTCCCCATCGGAATCGCACGTCTGCGTGAAGAGTGGCGCGCTGCCGGTTTGATTCAACAAGCTTCGGAAACAGAGGAGCAGGCGCAGCCTGTCGTCTTCTCGGAGACCGACGGAGGAATCGGCGTCGGCGATTACACCCTAACTTTGGAAGAAGTCCGAAACCGTCTTCCCCTGTCCGACGAAGCCATCGACCGTTTGATAGCATCCGGCGAATTGGATTCCGTGCTGGTAAAGTCAGCTGACGGTGCAGTGCGTCGGCTGATTAGTGAATCCTCGTTCAAGAGGTTCCTCGAGGATTCGTCCATCGATCCCGACGCCATGGCGCGCGCCGCCAAGGCTCTTGCCGATAGGTCTCTAGTAGAAGCTATAGAGGGCCTCAATGCGGCAGTGGAGGACCTCAGGAATAACCAGGCGAAGGTCTTGCAGCAAATGAAGGACATACTCCTGTTGGAGGTTCGCAATCTCAAGGAGCAAGACCGAGACCTGGCTTCGTTCGTTTACGAATTGGCAGAAGAGATTCGTCGATTATTCCCCAAGAGGCGTAAGTAGCCTCGGTTTGAACAACTCGAAAACCGCGATCTGTCACCGCTGTCGCGAAACAAAAGTAGGTGATCCAAGTGGAAAAGCACAAGAGCCTTTGGAAAACTCTGTTACTTATGGCGGTGGGTATCGGGCTTGTCCCACTGATTTTCAACGCATTGTTTGTTGGGGGCGCCAGTAGGCGCATTGAAGCTGAGCTCCAGCGCATCAAGGCTCGCGGTGAGCCTGTTTCCTGCGAAGAACTTGCTGGTCCTCCAGTGCCTGACGCGTGGAACGCTGCACTCGTGTATGAGCAGGCATTTAAATTGGTTAAGAGCCCGCCGACTTCGAATCACGTTGAGTTCCTCGAAAACTTGTATGCCTCGTCCAGATGGCCGCTAAGTGATTCCAAGCAGCTAAGACGTGCATTGCAAGCGGTTACCGAACTTAGCCATCTGTTTGACCTGCTTGATCAGGCGTCTAAAAAGCCCTGTTGCCGATTCCAGGTGAACTGGTCAAACGGATTTGAAACGTTGTTTCCACATTACTCTTACCTCAGGCAGCTTGCCAAGGTGGCTTCCGCGGCAGCAGTGTTAAGCGCCCAAATAGGAGAGGCTGATTCGGCTGTAAGGTTTCTGAGATTGGCCCTATCAATGGAGGAATCTATCAGGGATGAACCGATCCTGATTGGTTTGTTAGTACGCAAAGCGATACTTTCCGTGGTCTTATCTGCCCTTCGGGAGACCTTGGATCTTGTCGATCTGACCGATGAGCAAGCTGAGGTGTTGTTCAACGAGCTGGGCAAGGTCGATTTGATGGGCGCGTATAAAAACGCGCTGATAGGAGAACGAGTATTCGGTTTGTGGGCGTTTGAGCAAGCGCGGGGAAACTTGACGGGTGTGCAAGGGCTTTTCAGCCCCGGAACAAGCCATAGCTTGTGGGCTGTAGCCAGCGGAGTTGTGTGGCATTATTGGTTTAGCAACGTGGACGAATGCGCCTATCTTGCCTTTATGCGTCGTCAGATCGACCTTGCGGATGTGCCTTATCGAGATATAAAAAAGAAAAAGGTTCACCTGCCGGATGAGACTGACATACCGCGCCATGCGTTGCTAACCCGAATGATCTCGATGTTGCCGACGAGGTTGGTGCTGATGCGCGACGGGAGAATAGCGGATATCGCAGTTGCGCAGGTTGCGCTTGCGGCTGAAGCATATAAAAGTCGTTTCGGTAGCTATCCTAGATCTATCCGAGAGCTGAAAATGAAGCTCGGATGGAAGTTGCCGGTCGATCCGTTCAGCGGCCTTGATCTGAGGTTTAAGCCGAAACGAAACGGCTATTTGGTATACAGCATAGGCGGAGATCTCAAAGATGACGGCGGCAAGCCTACGGCAGAGTCTCTGCGGTACGATTTGCCCGGCGACATTGTTTGGTCAAAAAGCGATTAAAAGGAGGATCTAGTAACGTGGTCAGAGTCGGTTTGATCGGATGCGGCGGTATGGGCATGAACCTCGCACGTCATTGTCATTCGCTGGAGGATTCGAAGATAACAGCGGTTCATGACAGGGATGAGAAGGCTCTAACGCGAGCAGCCGCCGAGTTTGGCGCCCAAGCCTATTCCTCGTATAAGAAACTCATCGCTTCGGACGTCGATGCGGTGATTGTGGCTACTCCAAACGATTCACATGCGCCCATAACGATCGCCGCAGCAAACGCAGGCAAACACGTATTCTGCGAGAAGCCGATGGCTCTGCGCGTATCGGACTGCCGTGCTATGATAGACGCTGCCGAAAAAGCTGGAGTCAAACTGATGGTCGGCCACGTCTTGCGTTTGATTCCTGTGTTCTGGAAGACGAAGCAGATTATCGATTCGGGCATCTTAGGTAAGCCATTTGCAATTGCCGTGACTCGGCTGGGCGGACCGGACAGCTTGGCAGCCGGTTGGCGTGCTGCAAAGAAGCACGCGGGCGGCTATCTCTACGAGATTAATGTTCATGAACTTGATTATATGCGCTTTGTGATGGGTGAGCCTGAAACTGTTTTTGCAAGTACGGGACACTTCACAGCATCACCTGTCGAGTTCGAGGACGTCGCGTTCGTGCACATCAAATACGCAGGTGGCGGCATTGGAACTCTGCACTGCGGTGGATCTTCAAGTATCAAGAAATATGAGATGATGATACAGTGCACCGAAGGAACGATCGCGAACGGAGGCTTCGGCGGTCCTATCCGATACGCCAGATTCGGTGAGGAGCCTACGGTGATTCAGGTTTCGGAGATAACCAAGGAAGATCCGTACCGCGAGGAGATAAGATGCTGGGTGGACGCAATAACAAAGAATACCCCACTACCCTTCGACGGTTATGATGGTATGGCTGCGGTTCAAACAGCTGCCGCCGCCTACCGCTCTGCTCGTCTTGGGCGAGCGGTCAGATACCGTCGATGACCATGGAATGCCTGTCCACCCAGATCGAAATGGTGGCAGTCTTTATTGCTGCTTTGGCAGGACTTCTACCAGCGCTCGCGTCGGCCGCCGCTAAATCCGCCTCTACCTTGGCTGCGCCGCTCGGTGCGTTGTCGAGCCTCGTTCACCGTTATTGTGCGCCCGCCGACGTCCATCCCGTTTGTTGCTTCAATGGCGGCAGCTACGTTCTCTTCGGGAATGTCCACGAACCCAAAGCCCTTGCTGTGGATCAGTCGGATATCCTCGATGGGTCCGAAGGGCTCGAAGATTACGCGGATTTCCTCCTCAGTGCTGGTGTACGGCAGATTCCCGACGTACAGTGATTTGACAGCCATTTCGCTCGCCTCTCTTTTGCTGGGATTCTGATCCCTCGTAATTTTCACCAACGGGGTCTCACCTAACGTAGCTCGATCACTGGCTGGAGAGGCTCTTGCAGCTCATGGCCATGATCCCGCACGTCGAGACACCAACGTTGATTGATACGCGTGCAGTATATACCAAATTCGCTTTTGCCGCAACAGGTTTTGAGACAGACTCTTGCTCGCTTACAGTTTGCGTATCTTGATGTTCTTATACCACACTTTGCCCCCATGAGCCTGCAGTCCTATATGGCCTTCGCGGGGCATGTCCTTGTACGCTGTGGCGAACTTGTTCCGCGTGCCGTCTAGGTTCTTGTGTGGTTCTGTGTATTTGTCTAAATTCATGGCAATTATGCGCTTGCCGTTCATGGTTATCTGTATGTAGGGTCCTCGGCATCGAATCACTACGGGATTCCACTCCAGCGCCGGTTTCATCGCGTTCTCGCTAGGCTCCAGAACGTCGTATATGGCACCGCAGTCGTGTTTGCCTGGTCGCTTTTTGCCTGCGCTGTCCAATACCTGCATCTCGATTCCAGTCTGCACGGGGTCCGAAAGTTTATCCCATCTGAAGAAGATACCGCTGTTGGTCCCGTGATCGACCATAAAATCGATCTTGAGCTCGAAATCGCCGAATCGTTCCTTCGTATAGAGATATCCGCCGCCCTGCTTGTTGTAGTGTATCGCGCCGTTGTCGACAACCCAACCCTTGCTGTTGGGTTCTGTGCAGCCCCAGCCGTTGAGCGTCTTGCCGTCAAACAATAGCTTCCAGCCGCTTGAAATTTCTTCGGGGGTCAATGTATTGTCTTTCGCGGCAGTATTACCGTTGTCCGGCACGCTGCAGCAGACTGCGCAAAAGGCACCGACCGCACTCACTAGAATAAGGCAAATTACGCTCAGCACTCGAAACACTCTCACGAACCTCCTTGTCTGACCGTTTTGCTGATTTGCGCTGCTTGAAATTGATACTCGACCCTACTAGTATATTCATAGAGCCCGAGAATTACGAGGCTTCTCTGAACAGACTCCTTCCACTGCCAACAAGAGAGATCCTTGGTCTCTGAAGAGGTGCTCCTATGGCATACCCCATAAACCGGATGAGAAGATTGCGCAGATCTGATGCGCTTAGGCGAATGGTCCGAGAGAACTCTGTTGCCGTCGACAACTTGATATACCCGCTGTTTGTTGTTCACGGCATCGATGTCAAAGTCGAGATTCCTAGTATGCCCGGGGTTTATCACTTCTCCACCGACACGCTTTGCACGGAAGCTGAACATATTGCCCGACTCGGTATACCTGCCGTTTTGCTTTTTGGAATACCGGCCGCCAAGGACGAGAAGGGTTCCGAAGCCTATGCACCTGATGGGATAGTACAGCGTGCAGTGAGAGCTTTGAAGAAAACAGTACCAGAGCTTGTAGTCGTCACAGATGTCTGTTTGTGTGAGTACACTTCCCACGGTCACTGCGGCATAGTCAAGGACGGAGAAGTAGTCAACGACGAGACCTTGGACCTCATAGCTCGAACCGCGCTGTCTCACGCGGAGGCTGGCGCCGATATTGTCGCTCCATCGGATATGATGGATGGCAGAGTCGGTGTCATACGTGACGCGTTGGACGAAAACGGTTTCACCGACGTGGCAATAATGTCCTACGCTGCCAAGTTCGCATCGAGCTTTTATGGCCCATTTAGAGATGCAGCCGGCTGTGCACCAAAGTTTGGCGACCGCTCGACGTATCAGATGGATCCAGCGAACCGCCGCGAAGCCGCTCGGGAGATAGCGCTGGATGTAGACGAAGGCGCCGACATAATAATGGTCAAACCTGCGCTCGCGTACCTGGATATCATTAGCGATGCGCGTGCTTCGGTGGATGTTCCCATCGCAGCATACAACGTCTCAGGCGAATACTGCATGGTCAAACTGGCTGCTGCTAAAGGGCTTGTAGATGAGAAACGAGTCGTCGTCGAGATTCTGACATCCATTCGTCGAGCCGGCGCCGACCTGATTATAACCTACCACGCGAAGGATTACGCTGCTTGGCAGCGCGAATAGTTGGGCGGTACTGCTTCGCTTCCGCGTGCGAGAAATATACTATTTTCGGTAGGTGCCGAACTCAAGCCACGCTTCAAGCATCGTGCGAACGTTCTCGAGTGGTACGTCGGGACCGATTTCGCCGTGACCGATCAAGCCTCCGCCGTAACTGCCCAGGCAGTCTATTACCTCTTTGATGTGGTCTCGGATTTGCTGCTTGCTTCCGCGGGGAAGGATATGCTGGCGATCCAAGTCACTGCGGAAAGCTACCTTGCCTCCGAACTCTTTGGCAATGGCTCGTATATCCATGATTGTATGCTGCACGTTCAGTACGTCGACGCCGATTTCGACAAGGTCGTGCAAGATTTCCCAAGTGAATCCATCTGTGTGGAAGTGGATGTGCTTGCCCGCGGCTTTCCCAGGCTCGAACATCTTGCGGTATGCCGGTTTGAAGAACTCTCGCCAGGTGTTTGGACTAATTATGAGTGCCACTTGGGTGCCCCAGTCGTCACTGTAGCTCATTCCGTCGATGTCAGTCTGCGCAGCCAACCTGGCATTTTCAACTGCCCATTCGACAAGCGCATCGCGCAGCGTGTATGCCTCGGGAGCATTCATTGCCAAGTCGTACATTAGGGTCTCATATCCCCTCAACCACTGCATGCGCTCGAAAATGTTTGTTCCGAAGCCGAGCACATAATGCTCGTGACCTCCAGGTGCAGACAGTCTTCGCTGCAGGTTGTCCAGCTGCTCCTGAGCTATTACCGGCGGCAGCTTGTAAGTCGACCAGTTACTCCAGTCCTCAAGCGGATGTCCGACGCAGATTCCATGAATACCATCGCAGTCGTTTTCCCAGACGCAGCCCCATTCGTCGACGTGTCGACCCTTACGATACGGACCAGGCAGCGCGTTCTTGTCAGGGATGGCGGGATTTGTGCCGAAGTCATCGGGGAACTCCTTCAGCAGTTCCACCAATCTCTCGCCGTGTACGAAGTATGCAGCGGGCAGTACGCCATGAAGTATCGGCACGCGGTCGGGATGTCCAAATTCGATTGCCCGGCGTACTCTTTCTCTACTTGTCATCTGCTCCTCCGGATGCATAACTTAAGCTCGCAGTAGTCTCAACTGGTTTCTTCAGAGGACTCGCGCATTCCTGCAGGTGTTCCATCTCGTGTGTATTCCGTGGTTAAGTGATACTGAAAAAGAAAAGCCCCAGCCCTGGCGGGCTGGGGAGGAGAAAAGAGGGTGGGAAGGTTTGCTACTTGTTATACGACTTTGCGCGGCAAAATGTTCCCGCGTTGCGGCAAAGAATTGCTACAGAAATTTGCTCCAAGCACGATTATTTGGCTGGTGGCAAATATGGCGTGTGCCGGTGACAGGTGTCCGGTCAATGTGTTAGAATCGTCACCGTGAACGCAGCTGTAGTAATCCCGGCGAGGATGGCGTCCACTCGGTTTCCCGGCAAGCCTCTCGCGGACATATGTGGCAAGCCCATGATTCAGTGGGTCTATGAGAGGGCATTACGTGCCAAGGGCATATCCGCGGTGGTTGTGGCCACGTGCGACACTGAGATAGCCGAAGCCGTGAGGCGCTTTGGTGGAGAAGTCGTAATGACGTCGGACCGGTGTCGCTCTGGTACCGACCGGGTGGCTGAGGCAGCGGCATGTGTCGGCGCCGAAATCATTGTTAACGTGCAGGGAGACGAGCCGTTCATAGAACCCTCGTTCATCGAGAAGTCGATCGAGCCGCTGCTTGTAGGCGAAGATACGATGACCAGCCTGATGTTTCGCATAACGGAGCCTCAGGCGCAGGATCCCAATCTAGTCAAGGTCGTTGTTTCGCTGGACGGCCACGCGTTATATTTTTCGCGCGCGCCGATCCCCTATGTTCGCGAAAAGATGTCCACAGCGCTTTACGGTCACATTGGATTATATGCCTACACGAGGGATTTCTTACTTAGATTTGCTTCTTGGGAACCTACGCCTTTGGAGCTTACTGAGTCGCTGGAGCAGCTGCGTGTGCTTGAGCATGGCGGACGCATCAGGATGGTAGAGGTGGATGGCCAGCCACTGGGTGTTGACACCCCGTCGGATTTGGAGCAAGCAAGAAAGCACGCTGCAAAGTTTTGTACTTAGACACATTTACACTTCGGCAGGAGACATGAACGCCCATGGCTACAGCTAGAGCAGGAAACGTCGAGTTTGGCGAGGGTAAACCGCTGGCTTTGATAGCGGGCCCTTGCGTAATCGAGTCTCTGGATCTTTGCCTTGAGGTAGGGCAGACGGTCATGGATATCGCTTCACGGCTTGGCGTCCCGTACATATTCAAGTCATCATACGACAAGGCAAACAGAACGTCGGTGCACTCCTTTCGAGGTCCGGGACTCGACAAAGGACTGGAAATCCTTGCTGAGGTCAAATCGAAGCTGCAGGTCCCGTTGTTGACTGACGTGCACGAGGTTTGGCAGGTCAAGCCCGCAAGTGAAGTTGTAGACATTCTGCAAATACCCGCTTTTCTGTGTCGACAGACCGATCTTATCGTCGCCGCTGCTCAAACTGGCAGGTGCGTCAATATAAAAAAGGGCCAATTCCAGGCGCCGTGGGACATGAAGAACTCCATCGAAAAAGCGCGCAGCACCGGCAACGATAACATTTGTGTGACCGAACGCGGAGTGTCATTCGGCTACAATACGTTGGTGGTGGATATGACCAGCCTGCCTATACTGCGTTCTTTGGGATGTGCTGTGGTTTTCGACGCAACGCACTCCGTGCAAAGACCCGGTGGGCTGGGACAGTGTTCCGGTGGCGTGCGAGAGTTTATTCCGCACCTCGTCAGAGCGGCAGTAGCAGTGGGGATCGACGCCTTGTTTATGGAAGTTCATCCGCAGCCCGACAAGGCCTTGTGTGACGCAGCCAGCATGTTAAGTCTTGCTGAGCTGCCGGGCGTTTTGTCGGATGCGGTTGCAATTCGAGAGGCTCTCGAGAGGAATAGAGCAGAGAGGCCGACGCTGTATCAGCAAGACTGAAGGCGTTTCGCAATTGTACGGCTAATCACAATAAGGCAGAAGCAAAAACCGAATTAAGTAAAGGAGTAGTGCAGTGGCTATGGACAAGGTTAGAGTCGGCATAATAGGAGTCGGAGGAATCGCGTACGGCCATATTCGGAACTTTCTCGCTTCACCGGATGCTGAGATCGTGGGTCTGGTGGACATAGACCCGGCGCGGCTGGAAAAGGCTGTTGAGAAGGTTCCTGAGCTGCAGGGCGTACCTACTTATAGCGACTACAGGGATATGATAAGCCGAGACGACATCGACGCGGTGCAGATCAACACCCCTCACACCCTGCATTATCAGCAGATAATGGATTCACTCGATGCGGGTTTACATGTGCTAACCGAAAAGCCCATGGTGTGCACAACTCAACACGCCCGCGACATAATCAAGAAGCGCGATGAGACGGGCAAAGTCGTGATGATATCCTACCAGCGCCACTTCCAACCCCAGTACCGCTATATGAAGCGAGCGATCGAAAACGGCGAAATCGGCGAGGTTACCTATCTGTCTGCGCTTCAGTGTCAGGGTTGGAAAAAAGGAACAGCGGGCACTTGGCGCCAGATCCCAGAGCTGTCCGGCGGCGGCCAGTTGAACGATTCGGGCAGCCACTTGCTGGACATGGTCTTGTGGTTGACAGGCTTGACTGCTGAGAGCGTGTTTGCGTACATAGACAACTGCGGCACTCCTGTTGATATCAACTCGGCGTTGTCTCTCAAGTTTACCAATGGTGCCGAGGGAACCGTCAGCGTGGTTGGCGATTCGGCTTGTCGCTGGTATGAAGACTTTACGATATGGGGTACCAAGGGCGTCCTATTCTACCGAAACGGCAAGCTGATTCACTGCAACGAAGCCGGCGAGATGATCGAACCGACCGATCTACCTCCGGGAGGCAATCACGACCAGGGCTTCTGCGACGTCATTCTCGGGCGAGACAAGAACTGGGTGCCCGCAGAATGTGGTCTAAGAGTCATAGAACTTACCGAGGCTGCCTGGAGATCAGCCCAGATGGGCAAACCGTGCGAGGTCGCGTCACTCTAGGCGGTTGCGGCAGCGATATTCTTGAGGGGTCGAGCCGGCGCAACGCAAACGATCGCCGTCTCTTCGGGCGTATTGAGTTTGTGCGTAGGGAGATAGAAGATGCCGGTTAGGGTTGGTTTTGTCGGCGCGGGCGGCATAGCGAACGCGCACATGAACGTTCTGCAGCTTATCGAGGATGTGCAGATTACGTGCGTGTGCGACGTCGATAAGGACAGGGCCCAATCTGCGGCTGCTCGGTTTGTGGCGAAAGCATACGCGGATTATCGCGAAATGCTTCATTCGGAGAAAATCGATGCGCTGTACGTTTGCGTGCCGCCTTACGCGCATGAAGAGCAGGAGTTACTTGCCGCCCGCAAAGGTATTCACCTGTTCGTCGAAAAACCTGTAGCGCTTACGCTTGAGAAAGCCCGGCAAATCAGTGAAGCGATCAGCCAAAGTGGAATTGTGGCGGCAGTGGGATACCACTGGAGATACCAGTCGAACACCGACCGCGCACGGGAAATCCTATCTGATAGACAAATTGGCATGGTGCTGGGGTATTGGATGGGCGGGTTTCCCGGGGTTTCCTGGTGGCGACGAATGGAACAGTCCGGTGGACAGATGGTCGAGCAAACTACCCACATATTCGACCTAGCCCGCTACCTTTGCGGCGAGATAGTGGAGGTCTACGCGGCTTACGCCAACAGGGATTCGAAACACATACCTGACTTTAACGTGTACGACGTAGGGGCAGCCACGATCAAGTTTGCGAACGGGGCTATCGGATCGATGTCTAACACGTGCCTTCTCAGCGTGCCATACACTGTGGGACTGCACGTCATAGCTCGGGACTTGATCGTCGAGATCCACGGTGATCTCAAGGTCATCCAGCCAGGCTATACCCAGATCTTCACCGGTGGCGTGAACGCAATGCAGGAGGAAAATCGTGCGTTTATCAAAGCTGTCAAGACCGGCGACCGCAGTGATATAAGGTCTACCTATGAAGATGCGGTGAAAACCTTGGCTGTTACGCTCGCGTGCAACGAATCCGCCGCGGCCGGCAAACCAATCAAGGTGCCCGAGTTGTAAGGGTCAGTTCTCAGAGCCGACGACATCAGAACGAGGTTCCTGGGCGTCCCATGAGAAGCGCTGATGACGAGAAGCGTCTGGTTGCAGTGGTTCAAGGCAGAGTTCAGGGAGTGGGCTTCAGGTATTTCGTCCTCGACAAGGCGCGAGATCTGCATCTTACTGGTATTGTGAGAAACTTACGTAACGGCGACGTTGAGGTAATCGCCGAAGGCTCGCAGGGTGCGTTGGAAGCTCTTTTGGCTGCTCTGAAGGTAGGGCCGCGCGCTGCGCGGGTCGACAATGTCCACGCAGTGTGGCTCCCGGCTACGGGAGAATACAAAACCTTCTCCATTGCTCCTACCCGATAACCGCTCTTTACTGCCTGGTTTGCCAGGTTTTCCGCGCGACCAGCTGCAAGTTTTGAAAAAATACTGCTGGTTCTGAAACGATTCACCGAGTTAAGTAGTCTATATCTTCAGAATTGGCGCGATGCGCAGTATCGCTAAACTTGGTAAACTATTGCTATGGACAAGCAATCGCTGGGCAAAACGTCTGCTCCGACAGAAGAAGCGTTTCGCTGCGCTGAGAATGTGATGGAGACTCTGCATCTTATGATGCGTATCATCGGCCGCGACGTGCGCAAGGAATATCCGCCTTCTCTCCCAGAGCACCAGTTTCGCACACTGATGGTGATAAAGCACCATGACAGGCTTTCTCTGTCAAGCGTAGCAGAGCGGTTGGGCACGACGCTTCCCGCGGTGTCCAAGGTTGTGGATCAACTTGTGGAGCGCGGTTATGTTCAGCGTCAGACGTGTCTCGAAGACCGCCGCAAGTCGGTCCTCTCCTTGACGGAAGCCGGTGAGTCGGTGATAAACGCGGCGAAGTTCCAGATGCACAGCAAGCTGGCTGAAAGGCTAGCGAGCCTGACAGAGCACGAATGTGCTGTGCTGGATTTGGCTATGAGCATTCTGCACACAGCGTTGAAAAGCAAGTCGCGCGGAGAAACGGATACTTGCGAGGACAAGAAATGACTCCAAAATTTCGCTCTACGGCTTTCTTACTGCTTTGCATTTGTCTAAGCGTTCAGTGTTCACAGGCTCAGCAAGGTGAAACGAACAAGCGGTGGTCGCTGGAAGAATGCATCAATTCGGCGCTTCAAAACCAGGTAGATGTGCTGATAGCTCGGAATCAAGTCATTCGTGCGCAGGCTCAGTATTCGAAAGCGCTCAGCAATTATTTCCCGCAGGTCAGAGTTGAGAATATAGCGTTTACTGGCGGAAGCGCGAGTGGTGTTCTCAGTCAGACGACAACGGGTACCGCGGTATCCGTTGCACAGAACTTGTTTGACGGTGGGCTAAGAGAGGCGAGTGTTTCTGCTGCTCGCTACGGCGTTAGATCAAGCGAAGCTCAGCGTAAGCGAGTTGAGCAGACAATCGTCTACAACGTTACCCGGGCCTATTTTGAACTTTTGCGCGCGAAGCGCTTGGCTGAGGTTGCTCGGAAGAACGTTGAATACAACGAGGCACTTTTCAGCCAAGTGCAAGCCATGGTCGAGAAGGGAGAGGCGGCTGCCGTAGACTTGCTGCCGGTAAAGGCGCAGTTGGCAAACGCCAGAGTCAGCTTGGTGGCAGCTGAAAACCAGGTGCGAACTGCCGCTATTGAGCTCCAAAACCAGATGGGATTTGCGCCTCGCTCGGACTTCGACGTGGCTGAGCCGACTGCACCGGTTGAGTTTCAGGTGCAATCCCTAGATGCCTATATTTCTGCCGCACTGCAAATCAGGCCCGATGTACTGCAGCGCGCGGCAGACTTGCAGGCGGCTCGTGCCCAGCGTACTTCAGCAAGGATCTCTCTGTATCCCAGACCTTATGTTACGGCGGAGTATCAGCACAGGGTGTCTGGCGGCTACAGGGAGAGCGCCTCTCAGATAATTGGTGGCTTTGTTTTTGATGTTTTCAACGGCGGAGCTAACCAGGCGGCTTACCGTGAGGCCGAAATACAGTTTCGCAACGCGCAGCTCGAAGCTCAGCAGATCGAGAAAGACATCAGAGCTGAGGTGGAGGAAGCCTATCTCAACCTGACAAGCGCAAAGGAGCGGCTTGTGGCAAGTGAGGTGAGTCTTGAGGCTGCGACCGAAAACTACGAGGCTCAGAAGGAGAGATATGCTCAGGGATCTGGCACGACACTCGACATGCTGAATGCCGAAGTGCAACTCGTTACGGCCCAGACTGGTCAAGTTCAGGCTCAGTACGACTACTATGTGGCTATAGCCCAACTGAAATACGCAACAGGTACGATCTGGGGAGGGAGAAATGAAAAGTGACAAGACGCGACTGCGCAAATACGCAGGCATTGCGATCGTCTTGGTCATAATACTCGCAGCGGTCGGATTGGCAAAGAAAAACGGGGGCGCAAAGCCTATCATCCGCACGGATGTGGTGAAGCGCGGCACCGTAACGGTCAGCGTTTCGGCCAACGGCGTATTGCAACCTCTCACGACGGTGGAGGTCAGGTCGAATGTTGGAGGTCAGGTTGTCGAACTGACCATAGACGAAGGGGATTATGTGAAGGCCGGTCAACTCATAGCTCGTATTGATCCTTCGGACTCATTGACCCAGCTCCGACAAGCTCAGGCCGACCTCGCGAGCGCGCGGGCGCAAGTTGAACAAGCGATGCAAGGATCGAGCATGCAACTGCTCCAAACGTCGGCGAGTATTGAGAGCGCTGAGCATGCTCTTGCCGCCAGCAAACAGCGCCTTGCTCAAGCAGAACAAGAGGCGAAGGCTCAGCCGAAGTTGACAGCCGAAGCCATCAGACAAGCGCAAAGCGCTCTTGAGGCAGCTGAAGCGAACTATGAGCAAGTGAAAAATGCACTGGTTCCGCAAAAGATTGCTGCTGCAAAGGCCTCATACGATCAGGCACGTGCAGCTTTTGAGCAGGCTGAAAAGGAACTGAAACGTAAGAAAGCGTTACTCGAGAAAGGATTCGTTGCTCAGAGTCAGGTTGATGCCGCAGAGGAACAGTTTGCTGTCGCCAAGGCTCAGCTGGCCAGTGCTCAAAGCAAGCTCGATACTGTGAGGCAGGAGGCTGATCAAGATATCAAATCGGCAGAAGCCAAGGTTAGCCAAGCAAAAGCTGCCTATGAGGCTGCGCTGGCTAATCGAGTCCAGGATACCATAAAGCAGCAGGAATTGGCTGCAGCCAGAGCTGCCGTCAAGCAAGCTCTCGCGACCTTAAAAGCGGCGAGAGCCAATGCATATCAGAACCAGATCAAGAAAGAGGAGATTCTCCGGGCTCAGGCGCAACTGGCAAGAGCTGAGGCTGCAGTGAAAAACGCGAAGACCCAACTCGGATACTGCACCATAACAGCGCCTCGCAGCGGAATCATTGTCAAGAAGTACGTCGAGAAGGGTTCGATCGTTACAGCGGGGCGTTCGGCGTTTGGAGGCGGAACGGGTGCGGGCATCACAATTGCAGAGATCGCCGACGTCAGTCGAATGCAGGTTCTTGTCGATGTTGACGAAACGGATATAGCTCGCATCCGTGTAGGTCAGGATGTGGATGTTACTTTCGACGCTTTCCCCGGTGAGCACTTCAGGGGTAAGGTCATCAAGATTGCCCCGCAGGCTGTGGTCGAGCAAAACGTCACCACAATCCCTGTCACGGTGGAGCTTGAGCACGCCGACAGTAGGCTGAAGCCTGAGATGAACGCGACTTGTGAATTCATTATCATGCGCAAGCGAAACGTATTGTACGTGCCCAACGAAGCCGTCAAAGAGACCGACAGAGGGACTTTTGTAACAGTGCTCAAGAACGGCAAACAAGAAGAACGGCGAGTGCGTACTGGCGCGATGGGCGATGAGTACACAGAGATCTTGAGCGGTCTCACCGAGGGCGAACGAATAGTGACGGCGGTAATCGAGCCGGTAACTCCTGCGACCGCCGTTCAGACGGGCGCCGGGCCTGGTGGAGGGCGTGGTATGCGCGGCGGTCCTCCCAGACCGTTCTAATGGGGTATGGGGCGCTCTTCCAAATGAACAACACCATGATCCAAGTCAGCAATGTTCATAAGGTCTATCATCTTGGCAGCGTGTCGGTACACGCGCTGAAAGGCGTATCACTTAAAGTCAACCGCGGTGAGTTTGTAGCGATTATGGGGCCGTCCGGTTCAGGCAAATCTACGTTCATGAACATTTTGGGATGCCTAGACAAACCCACCGAGGGATCTTACGTACTGGACGGCGAGCAAGTTGCCGGGCTTGACGATGACGAGCTCGCGGCGATTCGCAACAAGAAGATTGGTTTCGTCTTCCAAACATTTAACCTCATTCCTCGTCGACCTGCTTTGCGCCAAGTAATGCTGCCTCTCATATATGATCCTGAAGCGTCGGACATAGAGGAAAGAGCGAAGGCAGCCCTGGAGCGAGTTGGGTTGGCCGATAGGATGTACCACCGGCCAAACGAGCTTTCCGGTGGTCAGCAGCAGCGTGTGGCAATTGCCCGGGCGCTGATCAACAATCCGTCGCTTATACTTGGCGACGAGCCTACAGGCAACCTCGATACCCGTTCCAGCGAGGAGATAATGGCTATTTTTCAGGATCTCCACGCGGAGGGAAAGACAATTGTCATAGTCACACACGAAGAGGACATAGCTAGACATGCGGAACGGATTGTGCGGTTCCGCGACGGCCACATAGTATCGGATGAGCCGGTCAAAGAACGTCTTCACGCCCGCGATATCCTGCCGAACTTGCCTGTGGAGGAAGAAGAGTGAATCTTCGAGAGAGCATAGCCGTTGCACTAGAGGGACTTGCTGCCAACAAAATGCGTTCGGCGCTTACTATGCTCGGTGTCATTATCGGTGTGGCAGCGGTGATAACGATGCTTGCCATAGCTCAAGGCGCGCGTGAGCGGATGATGGCTCAGATTCAGCAGATGGGGACCAATCTGCTCACTGTCTTTTCCGGGCAGACGCGGCGAGGTGCTGTGTTGGGCGGATTCGGCAGCCTGGAATCGCTCACGCTTGACGATGCTGAAGCGATCCTGAAAAAGTGTCCATCGGTGGCAAAGGTCGCACCGGAAACACGTGGCATGGCGCAAGTCAAATATCGAAACCGCAACACAAATTGCACCATCACGGGGGTTACTGAGGACTACGCAGAAGTTCGCAACTTCAAAATCGCGCAGGGCGTGTTCATAAAACGGAATGACGTTAAATCTGCTCGAAAAGTGGCTGTAATCGGACCAACTACTGCTCAGACTCTATTTGGGAGCGTCTCGCCAGTTGGCAAGGACATAAGTATTCGCGGGATGAGGTTCAGGGTCATCGGTATGACCGTGCCGAAAGGAGCGACAGGTTTTATGGACCCTGACGACCAAATCTTCGTACCGATTACCACGGCGATGCGGCGATTGTTTGGCCTCCAATACGTGCGCAATATAAGTGTTCAAGCCAAGAGTATGGCTCTTATGAACCAGGCATCCAACGAGGTTACTCAGTTGCTTCGAAAGCGCCACCGCATCCCGGAGGGCGGAGACGATGACTTCATAATACGCAACCAGGCGGAAATTATCGGCATGGCCAGCGAAACGTCCCGCGTGTTCACCTTGCTTTTGGCTAGCATAGCGAGCGTGTCGCTGTTGGTTGGCGGCATAGGTATTATGAACATTATGCTCGTGTCCGTTACCGAAAGAACCCGCGAGATCGGTATACGCATGGCGGTCGGGGCACGTCGTCGAGACATTCAGTGGCAGTTCTTGGTGGAGGCATTAGTATTGTCACTAACCGGTGGCTTTGTTGGTATCGTATTGGGGATAATTCTTTCCCAAGTTTTGGGCCACGTGTCTCAGTGGAATCCCACTGTATCCCTGGGTTCCATTATCCTGTCGTTTGGTTTTGCTGCAGTGGTTGGTGCCTTCTTCGGATACTATCCGGCCAGAATGGCTTCCAGGCTCAGCCCTATTGATGCCTTAAGGTACGAGTAGTCTGCTGATGGTGCTGCGGTTGGCATAGCGGTTTGTTCCTAGTGTAGGATTCCAGGTCTGGAGCGGCCACTCTCTGAGTGATTCAGATTATGGAGCAGGATCAGGCACAGACTGTTGCAACTGTTTCCTGCCTGGAGTGCCGTTAATCTTGGTAGGCCGGATGCAGCGTGACCGCAGAGGCTTCAATGTACCGCTCGCCGTGTGTATGGGTCTTGATTATGCCACGCACGTCGACTCGTTCACCGACCTTTCTTCCGTGGTTCGGCAGATCAACCCGTATTCCACTTGTGCGATGTTCGGACTGGACATAGAAGAATCCATCGAACACCGCAGACACCACTGTGCGCGGCAAAACTATACCGGTTCCGTCGGGAAGCTGCTTGGCTTCGTGAATGTCGAAAGCGTGCTCCTTTGTACAGATGGCAACTAGGGGAAACGTGTCGTTGACGCAGTCTTCGATGTAATCGCGTTCGTAGAACCGCAATCCGGTGCCACCATGGCCCTGGCCGGTCAGTATGTCGATGTCTCCGTCGCGGTTCCAGTCTATTGCATCGGCTCCCGAAATCATCTGAACTGTGTAAGGCCTCACGAGCACCACACCGTTTGTATCGTTAAACACCGGTTCCCCGACAACGTTTCCTACGTTGCGGTATAGCCTGATACTGTTCTCGAATTCTGCGGCGATAAAGTCCTTTTTACCGTCCCCGTCCCAATCGACAAACGAACCACAGTTCGGCCTGCTTGAATAGGTGATCACGTTGCCGTATCGGTCGGTAATCCACTTTGGGTAGTCAAGGACCGGCTGAGCGTCGGTGCCCACATTGCGATAGAACAGAAAACCTGACTCCCAAGACCTGTCCGCGCTTCGGGGCGGCCAGTTGTAGTTTTCAGAGTAGTTGCCTTGTCCGCAGATTGCGTGAATGACGTCTTTCTTCCCGTCGCCGTCCCAGTCACAAACCATAACGCTCGACCGTGCTGTTCCATCTATGGGTAGCTGAGCCGTATGACTTTGGTTCCACGCATAAAGCCTGACGCCGGGGGACAGCACAGGATTCGAATCCGAACCCACATTCAGATAAAGAAAGATCCAACCTCTTCCGTCTGCGACTAGCAAGTCCTTTCGCCCATCGTTGTTCCAGTCGCACACGTCCGTACGGGCGTAGCCGTCTCTAACCCGCCGCTCTTCTTCCCCGAGCACTTTGATGTATTCGTCACCGGCTTTCAAACGGACACCGTCCTCAAATAGCGGGAACAGTTGGTTTGTCGTGTTTCGATACAGCCACACAAACCCGTCGGTATCGCTTGCGATCAAGTCTACACGTCCGTCGTTATCCCAATCGACTGCCCTCACACCGTTTTGCCTATTTGCATTGATCCTTTGGAACCCCTCTGTATACGGGCATCCGGACCAAGCATCCGCGATTTGAAACTTTGGGTGTGTGGGCGTCCCGACATTCTTGTACAGCCGGCCGTAAACTCTAGGGTCCCAGCCCCAGTGAGAACGCTCCCAGTATCGCCCCACTGCAAAATCAAGGAGGCCATCGCCGTCGAAGTCTGCAACCTTGATGCCGGGGCCCAAGTCCATGTAGCCACCTTCGTAAAAAGCGATAATTCGTCCCTCGGCGAGCAGTGGGCTCGTGCGCGTTCCTAAGTTTTCGAAGAGGTATATGCGGCCGTCCTCCATCCCGACAAATAGATCCAAGTCTCCATCGGAGTCGATGTCTGCACAGTCCATCCTGGGTGACCACAATTGGATGGGGACCCCGTTTGCACACAAATATTGTCCATCCGCGAGTGCAATATTCGTGAGATTATTCGAATTCCCGATATTTTTGTAGAACGTTACAATACCGTCCTGTCCTGCCAGAATGTCCTTCCTTCCATCACCGTCCCAGTCAACTATGGTGACCGTAGTGGTTATGTAGTACCCTGATTGCGTAACAATGGGACCTCGGTCGATGAATGTAAGTGGACCGCCCTTCGGCGTCACATTTTCATAGCGAACGACCTTTCCGGAATAGTTGTTGCTGGCAATGACGAAGTGTATGAACAAATCCTGGTCGCCGTCATTATCCCAGTCGTTCGCTTCGACCGACAACCAACTCCTGTTGTTGACATTCTCCTTTGGCAGTTCCCATAAAGCTCCTCCATTGGTCAAACGACCGCGTTCCACATACCTGTTTTGACCGACGTTTTCCCAAACGTAAATGTAGGGTTCGGTGCCGCCTTTGAGCAGGTCGAGATCGCCGTCACCATCGATATCTGCAAACGTGTCATACCTATTGGCAGCAATTTCACGTCGTCCGTAATGCTGGCAGAACCAATCTCCGTCACCGACCAACCCCGGGTAGCGAGTCGGCCGACCTAAACCAGATTCGACTGTGTCGAAGTACACTGCATACGTGGTGTATGCACTGCTCGGCATGACGAAACTGAGAGTTATTGTGTCGATAGGGTAGTACTTGTCGACTCTGTGCGGCACCAAGAACTTCTCGTAGCCCTGACGCGAGGGATCGAAAACCTTTGGCCAGCCCTCATTCGAATACGCTACGACCTCAATAGTTGAATCGTCGACTTTCCCAGGCGCGCCCATTGAGCGTAACATCCCCTGTAGATTCAGATCGACGCGTGTAGGCGAGTTGACTCTGCCGTCTCGAATCGGATCGAC
The DNA here is from genome assembly GCA_029907315.1 of Armatimonadota bacterium. Lineage (GTDB taxonomy): Bacteria > Armatimonadota > UBA5829 > UBA5829 > UBA5829 > CALJES01. The sequence continues at coordinate 21,080 of JARYME010000020.1, forward strand.
CTCCAGCAGCACGCGATAGTGCATCGGTGAAATCCACGGAAGTGAGGAGGCGCTTGGATCCGGCGTGCAAGCCGCGGGCTGGTTGACGGCGAGGGATGCGGCCCAGAGCAGGGTGTAGCCGACTCGCAGAGTTTTCCTGCCTACTTTTAGCAAAAAGTTTTCGCTATTCGTCCTCACGGGTTGACTACCTCTGTGTAAATGTAGAACCTCCGTTGCTCGACAGATCCGTAGCGCATCTGTTGAGATGCTGTAAGCTGCTTGGCAAAGAAAACCCTGCAGGTGCCATCCTCGTTTACGATAACGCTGTCGACGTGCACCTGCGCAGTTGGATCGTATGCATTCCAATTAAGATCGCTCCCGGCAGGAGGATATGGGTGCAGCTCGACTTCACCCGGTTGTTTTGTCCACACCGTGCAGTCCGCACTAGTTGCTCTGAGAACGTGGTAGAACGGAGGAGAGGCGGACTGTCCCTGATACCACAGCTCGTAACCGCCTTTTCTGCGGATAACGACGGGGTTTCTGGCGCCCAGTTCGTCGAGAGAACCTGCTGGCCCCGTGTCTATGGCGACACCTTGCTTCTGCCAATGAATTCCGTCGGAACTCGAAGCACACAGTATCCGCCAGGTTTGTCCGTCGTAGCCTTCGTACCACATCCGATAGGTGTCCCCGATTTTGATTACAAAAGGCTGTGCTGCGCCTTTGCAGTCCGGTGAGTTCGGTTGCCCTACTCCTAGGACTGAACCCGCTCCTGCTTCACCGGGTACCTTCGTCCATTTGATTCCGTCGATGGACACTGCGTGACCTATCCTAAAGTTTATTTTGTTGCTTTTTCCGGTTGGTAGGTACTCCACATCTGAGTTCCAGCCCGTATACCACATTCTGTACGAGTTTGCGTCGCGAATAACGCAAGCTCCGAAAGCCCAGACAGAATCGAACACTTGTGACAGCTCTTCCGGGTTTAGAACAGCGCCTTCCGGAAATTGCGTGGAGTAGAGGACAGGTTCGTAGTCGTCTTGGCGACGTGTCCAGTTGACGCCGTCGGTGGATTCAGCAATTCCTATTTGCCACAGGTCCCAAACGCTCTCGTTGCTTTGAGCTGCAGCTGAGCCAGTGTAGAACATCCGGTACCGCCCAAGGGGTTCGTCGTAGATGACGAATGGGTAGAGTACGTTGTAGGCTTCCCAGCATGTCCATGGAACCATCGGCGAAAGCACGAGTGAGGCGGTGTAGGTTTGTACGGCCTCACCGTGCATATTGTCTATGTAAGTGTTGCTCCTTGTGAATAGTGTTCCCTGATTCCACTGGCCAACTGCGATAGTGTTGATCGATGTACCGGTTTTGTACAACCGCCCCTGAACTATGTGTGCTCCATCGACCCATACGTCCAGCATCGCTGACAAGAGGTCTATACCAATTCGAATGTGATACCATCGCAGATTTGCCGTGTTATCAACGATTACATACTGAGTGGCCGGGTATAGAAGAATCTTGAACTGTCTGTGGGCAAAATAGAATCGTGTCAGCTCTTCGCCTTTTTCATTGAAAAACTTCACATAGCCAAGATTGGTACCCACGGGGGCCGAGCCATTTGTATCGGCTGCTGCGTCAAACTCCACAATGTGGGTGCCGCTTCCTGAATTGACGGGCAGCACGGCGTCTCCTGTGCCCCAGCTGAGATAATCTCCTTGTGCTGCTTTGCCAGATTTTGCAAAGGTGCTCTGAACTCGAACTGGCCCAGGAACGCCCGTCCAATCGCCTTGTCCAACCAGGTTTCCTTCGATGTACGCGTCAAAGTTCTCAGACAGCCAAACACTTGCTCTGGCTGGGTGCAGCAGCAAGCTGAAGAATGCACAGAGAGCGCAAGCCGCCGACCAACGACTCATATGGGTGCTGTGCCTCCAACAGGAAAGTATGGCACAAATGATTATACCATTGCCAGGCTACCACACAACAGCGGAGCCGGCAACTGGTAATTATTGCAGGTTTAACCGCCGATCAGCTGCTTGCGTACCCGAGCGTGGAAACTATCGAGGGTTTCACCTTCACTGATGTGAGTCATGCCGTATTTCTTACACTTCTCGACGAATGCATCGAGTTTGGCTGCGAGTTCATTCTCTCGCCCCTTGAACTCGTTTCGCAAAATCGGCTGCATCAGCTTGACATACTCGATCGACAGGCGCGCTTGCTGTACTCTGCTCAGGATCTCCGGGGAATCAGCGACTGCTTCGGCTTTGTCGAACAGCGAGTCCGCCTCGGTGAGGATGTCCGGCGTCAAAAATGCATCAGTCGGCGCAGCCCATATCTTGACGTGGATGTTTTCCTTGGACACCTTGTCAAGAATTAGTTGAACATACTGCCATATATACTTTCCCGATGATCCGTAGTAGTCGTCGCAGAAACTTTTCATTACCGCGTCGGCATCGATATCTGGATTCCAGGAGAGTTTGGAGAGCAAGTAAGCCCTCAGACAAGCTAATTCACCACCGCCACCTTTGGGGTAGCTGCCTTCCCAGAAAACGCCTTTGACGCCCATCTTCTTGTAGAGTCGCGCAGACGCTGCCAGCTGTCGGAAGTCCGGGAATGGGTTCAGATAGTGCGCGAAACTGGTGTTGTAGTGCCATATGTATAGCTGGTCCGTAATACTTGCCCAGCCTCGCAGGTTCTCGAGGAAGGCTTTGTTTTCGGGAGCGTCGCAGGATTCGTACGGATGTGCTTCACAGCAGAAGATTGGGCACAGTCTGACTCGCACGTTGTGCCTGGGTTTGGTGATCTTGGGCGGTTTCTCCGTCCACTGGTATGCAAGCGTATCTATCAGCTTGTCCGGATAGTGTTTTTCCACTTCCTCAGCGATGGCGTTACAGAACCGCAGCACAAGTCCGGCGGGACTTCCTTCCTCTTCTTCGATTGCTTTGCATCGTTCGCACTGGCAATTGTTGTACCAATCGTTTTGAGACACGGAGTAGAGCTTTGCTTCCGGGTGTTCTCGGATCCAGTTAAGGACCGTCTCAGTTGCTATTCTCAAAACATCAGGATTAGATAAGCAGAGCTGAGTTTGCTCACGGATCCGTTTCCCGTTAACCATCGAGAAGTATTCCGGGTGTGTATCCCAGTACTTCTCCACCGGAACCAAGCTTGCGAAAGTATGGACAAACGGGTAGTAGGCAATTCCGCCGCCTCGCGAGGCATCCAGACCAGCGTTTGCGCTGTTCAGCTTCTGTTTGGCGGCGTACTCTTTATTCATTGCTTCGCGGATAAAAACATCGCGGTATTCGAATGCCGGCTTCTGGGCTATGTTCAAATCCGGCACGGTAATATTCGAGGTGCGAGGTACCTTTTCCACGGTCTGACTCAACCATCGGCATCCCAAAACATCTTCCAGGAATGTGTATACGCCGTACATCGTCCCGCGCAATCGACCGCCGGCTATGACAAGCCGACTTCCGACCGTGCGTATAACGAATGCCTCGTCTTGCAAGTACTCGTCTGGGATGCTGATTGCGAGCGATCGAGTGGCTTCTGACTCGCCGAGCAAAATAGCTTTTTCTGGTGGATTGGGGGAGTCGGGTGCGTAAGGAATAACTGCACCTGAGATCTGCTGAATGTAGCGCTTCAGTTCGGCAGCTGCAAAATGTTCGGAGGGGCTTGCATTTCGCGAGAGCACGACTGAGTAATCAGTCTTGCCATTTTGAACCAGTTGGATACTCGCCCAGGGACCTTCAGCCGAAAGTACGGTGACAAGCGATACGGCTAAGATAGTTTTCATTTGTGACGCCTCCGGAAAATTGCGGATCAAGCGACCCGTACAAAAATATGGCGCACCCGGCGCGATTCGAACGCGCGGCCTTCTGCTCCGGAGGCAGACGCTCTATCCCCTGAGCTACGGGTGCACACACTGCGATTATACCACTCAGCATACCCTTGTCAAGTGCTGCTGACACGGTGCCATGTAGCGTATTGGTGTAAAGTGAAAAGTTGCAACGTATGGACTGGGGCGTTTTCTGCTAGCGTACGGAGCTATAACAGAGAACTTCACGCTGAGAAGAACGCTTCAAACAAGCCGAACAAGAGGTTTGCGGAGAATTAACAAAACCGAGCAAACTGTGCAGTCGGGGGTTGAATGGTTGGAATCTGAAGCTCTAGTGAGTTTGAGATGGCAGATCGGGTTAACCTGAGCGCTATGAGTTACGTGTATTGCCAGTTAGGGGATTTCCGCTAGCTGTGCAAGAAGACGCATAGTTTGTATCTTGTAACGATGTGCCGACTGAGGATCTCTGTGTCGATAGTGCCTTATAACGATGTATTTCTGCACCTCATATGCCAAATAGAATGCTCGTCTGATCAAGGCCTCCATCGACGTGTCTCGTTTTTGTCCATAGCCCTCCCAAAACGCAGGTTCTGAAATACCGCAGTAGTCTAGAACTGCGAACTCGATTTCCTTATCGCCCCAAAGCGCGCGGTCGAAGTCAAGAATCCCCGTGACCTTGTCGCCGTCAGCAACCAGAATGTTTTGCGCCCAGATATCCATGTGCAGCAGACGTGATGTCACTGGCCGCTCGAAAACACTGCTGTACCGCTCAAGCAGACGTCGCATATGCCGTTCCTCGTCGGCATCGTAGTATCCCGCTTCCACCACGTCGTCGACAAGCTTGTTCCACATCACACGGAATGCGCTGACCCAATCGTTTTGGGGTTCCATGCAATGGTGTGCGCCCAGATATCCGTACTTGTCGGAAGTTATGCTGTGAATCTCGCGCAAATACGAGCCAACTTGATGAAGGATTCGATCCAGTTGCGGCCGGTTCACTCGGCACTGTGTTAAGGGTACTCCGGGAAGCTTCTCCATTATCAGGTAATCCCTGTCTATGTACTCGCGGGTGGCGTCGAACACAAATATCTCGGGAACGGGCACCGATGTTCGCCGCCTCACTATTTCGTGGATTTGAGGCTCCTGTGCCATCATCCCGCGTTCGTAAAAAACAAAACCTGCATCATCTGGTGGCGCGATTCTGAGCACGAGTGGGCGTTCGGCACCTTCGACAAAGTAGGTGGTGTTGAAATGCCCCGTAGGCACGCGCTCGAACCGAAGCTGTTCTGGGTGGGCACGAATGTGACGGGTTATAAGTTGCACGAGAATCTGGCGGTCGAAGTGGTTGTTCACAGTCATATTCATTCGTTAAGCAGTGCTCGTTTCCTTGTCCTCCCTTACTGCGGACTGAGGTTGAAGCAGATGGGCTGCGTGGTATATCCTGTCCTTATGTTGAGTGACCGCTCTGTCGTGGCAGTCGCGCGATGCCCCAGTTATGAGCCGGAGTCTGTTGCGGTTGCTGTGCGCACGGTTTTGGAACTCTCGGGTCTGCTCGATCGGCTCAAAGCGTGCCGGAAGATCCTTCTCAAACCCAATTTGCTTTCGCCGCGGATTCCGGAGGATGCCGTCACCACACATCCGAGCGTTGTGGAAGCGGTAGGTGTTACAGTTGCCCGGTTCTCCAGCGAAATTCTTATAGGCGACAGTCCCCCATTCGCTGGCGAGAACCCCAGCAGGTACGCGACACTGTTACAGAAAACCGGTATGTCGGATGTTGCGCATCGACTTGGTGCCAAGGTCGTGCGTTTCGAAGACCAGGTGGTACAAGTTGTCAACCCTGCGAGTAAGCTTTATCGAAGCTTCGAAGTTGGCTCTGTCGTCCGCGAAGTTGATGTCATCGTGAACATCGCCAAGCTCAAAAACCACGCCCTCACTCGAATCACTGGTGCCGTAAAAAACCTGTTCGGTTGCGTGCCGGGCATTAGGAAGGGCTTGTTTCACGTAAGGGCTGCAGATGACAGAGAAGTCTTCGCTCAGATGCTTGTCGACTTGGCAGCTTCTATTGGGAACACCATTCACGTTATGGATGCGGTGATCGCCATGGAGGGCGAGGGTCCCAGTGCTGGTCAACCCCGACAAGTGGGCATTATCTTGGCTTCGGCGGATCCGATAGCGTTGGATGCGGTGGCGTCGACGATAGTGGGGTTTGAGCCAATGTCGGTGGACACCACCAGGCTTGGTGATGCACAGGGGTTGGGATGCGGTCGGTTGGACTCAATAGAGGTGGTGGGTGCAAACATCGACGAGCTCCGCGTCAGCGGTTGGCTCCCCTCGTCGGGAACAAATGACTGGACTAGAATACCGGCCCCACTACGCAAGCTGCTGAAGCGTCAGCTTCTCGCGGTGCCTGTTTTTCGACGAGATCGCTGCATCGGTTGCGGCGACTGCGTGCAAATATGCGCTGCGAAGGCGCTGACCGTTGGCAGACCTCCTACTCTGGATGCGGCGAGGTGCATCAGGTGCTATTGCTGCCATGAGATCTGCAGCAGCCGCGCCATCGACCTTCGGTACGGCACACTAGCCCGCTTGCTCGGAATTCACAGGTTGATGCTTCACACAGGGCAGTGAGAAAGAAAAAGGGCTTGGCTTATCCTGCGTCCAGCCAAGCCCAGCAGAGGTAGTGAAAGGAGAAAAAGAAGCACCGTAATGGTACTGGGTTTGCGACTGTTTGTCAATAGATAAATTAAAATTCGTGGCACCATATCTTTTTCCGCTTCCCACAAAATCAGACATCGCGCTTACGAGTAATCACACTAACGATAGTTGTGACATTTTCTAAGGCCGGAGCACTTTGCCCGGCGCGTTTGCAGGCAGTTCGTCACTTCTAGTATAATAGAACGGTTCGGCGTGAACGTAGCAGTAAGAGCGCTTGTAGGCGCTGTTTAACGGCGGTTTTTGCACGTACGAGGAATACGATGCAACTTGCAAAGCCCCTCGCCAGGCTCGTCGCGGAGCTTGAGAAGCTCCCGGGGGTAGGGCCGAAATCAGCCCAGAGACTCGCATTTCACATCCTTCGCGTTTCGGAAGACGAAGCACGTGCCCTGGCAGAGGCGATACTTGACGTAAAGGAGCGAATCCGAACTTGCCCGGTCTGTTTCAACTTTACAGACCAGGAACTCTGCGAGATCTGCACGGATCCCAAACGCGATCGTTCGCTGTTGTGCGTGGTAGCTGAGCCCAGAGACGTTGTGGCTATGGAAAAAACCAACGAGTACAGGGGGCTCTACCACGTTCTGGGCGGAGTAATCTCGCCTATGGACGGCATAGGTCCAGATGCTCTGAGAATTCGAGAACTTTTTGCTCGCTTGTCTGAGGGAACGGTTCGCGAGGTCATTCTGGCTACCAATCCGACTATTGAAGGCGATACAACAGCCATGTACATTGCGCGCGAGATACGCAGCGCGTTTGGCAACAAAGTGCGCGTTACCCGCATTGCGCATGGAATGCCTGTGGGATCGGACATGGATTACGCAGACCAGGCTACGCTAATCCAGGCGCTGCAGTGGCGCCGGGAAATCTAACAACACCTGTCGAATGTTGCAAGCTGAATGGGGCTAGGGGAGGCCTACTCGGCTTCCAGCATTCGGCAGCCAAGAAAGGGAGGCGCTTATGGCACGAAGAATGGAGAGCTACGACGGCAATTCGGCGGTTGCCCACGTGGCTCACGCTACAAATGAAGTAATCGCCATATATCCGATCACACCGAGTTCGCCGATGGGCGAAGAAGCCGACGAGAAGTCGGCGCGCGGTGAGAAAAACATCTGGGGCACTGTTCCTACTGTTACCGAGATGCAGAGCGAGGGCGGTGCAGCTGGCGCCGTGCACGGGGCTTTGGCAACCGGGGCACTGGCAACTACCTTCACAGCCTCGCAGGGCTTGCTTCTTATGATCCCCAATATGTACAAAATCGCAGGCGAATTGCTGCCGACCGTATTCCATGTGTCGGCGCGCAGCCTGGCTTGCCACGCGCTTTCGATCTTTGGGGATCACAGCGATGTAATGGCTTGCCGCCAGACTGGATGGGCGATGTTGTGTTCTGGAAGTGTCCAGGAATGCATGGACTTTGCTCTGATTGCCCAGCAGGCTACTCTGGCGAGCCGCGTCCCGTTCTTGCACTTCTTCGACGGGTTCCGCACCAGCCACGAAGTTCAGAAAATTGAAGAGCTCACATTCGACGACATGCGCGCCATGATTGATGAGGAGCTTGTCGCCGCGCATCGCCAGCGTGCCCTGACCCCGGATCGTCCGATGATCTGCGGAACTGCCCAGAACCCGGACACCTACTTCCAAGGTCGCGAAAGAGCGAACAAGCTGTATCTCGAGACGCCCAGGATAGTCCAGGAGACCATGGACAAGTTTGCCAAAATTGTCGGGCGACAGTACAAGCTGTTCGATTACGTAGGTGCTCCGGATGCAGAGAAGGTTCTCGTGCTGATGGGTTCCGGAGCGGAGACCGTGCACGAGACGGTCGACTACCTGTGTGCTCGAGGCGAGAAAGTCGGCGTGGTGAAGGTCAGGCTCTACAGGCCCTTCAGCGTTCAGGATTTTGTTGCAGCACTACCGGCGACCGTGAAGAAGATAGCGGTTCTCGACAGAACCAAAGAGCCCGGAACTCTGGGCGAGCCGCTGTACCTTGATGTGGTCGCCGCTGTTGAGGAGAGCCTTGCAAAGGGCACGGCGCCCTTCAAAGAAATGCCTCTGATTGTCGGCGGTAGGTACGGTTTGGGTTCTAAGGAGTTCACGCCTGCGATGGTTAAAGGCGTGCTGGACAATCTGGACGCAAAAGAGCCTCTGAACCACTTCGCAGTCGGAGTGGAAGACGACGTCACTGGCAACTACATAAAGTACGATCCCTCGTTTTCTACGGCCGACAAGGAAACCTATCGGGCTGTTTTCTACGGGTTGGGTTCCGACGGAACCGTGTCTGCTAACAAGAACTCTATCAAGATCATAGGAGACGCTACCGACAACTACGCCCAGGGTTACTTCGTCTACGACTCCAAGAAAGCCGGTTCGTTGACGATATCGCACTTGCGATTTGGGAAGAAACCGATCAGAAGCGAATATCTGATCGACAGGGCAAACTTCGTCGCATGCCACAACCCGAGCTTCCTTGAGAAGTACGACATGTTGTCGAACCTGGAAGAGGGCGGTACGTTCCTGTTGACCTCGCAGTATGGACCGGACGAGGTTTGGGATACGCTGCCTCAAGAGGTTCAGCAGCAGATCATCGACAAGAAAGCCAAGTTCTATGTAATCGACGCTATCGACATCGCTCGCGAGATTGGTCTCGGGCCTAGGATCAACGTCATAATGCAGACTGCCTTCTTCAAGATAAGCGGTATTCTGCCGATTGACGAGGCGGTCAGACTCATCAAAGAGGCGATCAAGAAGAGTTATGGTCGCTACGGCGAAAAGGTAGTCGAGATGAACTACAAGGCGGTCGATACAGCTCTGGAGAGGATTTACGAGGTCAAGTACCCCGACCGAGTAACCAGCAAGATAAAGATGCCGCCCGTCGTAAGCGACGACGCGCCTGAGTTTGTGAAAGAGGTCACCGCCGAGCTTATCGCTATGCGCGGCGATCGTTTGCCGGTTAGCAAGTTCCCGCTGGACGGTAAGTACCCGACGGGCACTGCTGCATTTGAGAAGCGCAACATAGCAGTCGAGATTCCGGAGTGGATTCCTGAAGCTTGTCTGCAGTGCGGACTTTGCTCTCTTTACTGCCCTCACGCCGCTATCCGCATCAAGGCTTACGACGCGGATCTGCTCAAGAACGCGCCGCCAACGTTCAAGAGTGTTGACGGCAAGGGCAAGCTGGCCGGAAAGAAGTTCACCGTTCAGGTGGCACCTGAAGACTGCACTGGTTGCGGCGTGTGTGTCGTGAACTGCCCTGGAAAGGAGAAGAATGCCCAGGGCGAACCGACTGGCAGGAAAGCTATCAACATGGTTCCTCAGCCGCCGATAAGGCTCCGCGAAAGGGAGAATTGGAACTTCTTCCTATCGTTGCCTGATACGGATCCGTCGCTTTTCAACCCTGCAACAGTGCAGGGCAGCCAGTTGCTCCCGGCGTTATTTGAGTTCTCCGGTGCGTGTGCTGGCTGCGGCGAGACGCCCTATGTAAAGCTGGTTTCGCAGCTATTTGGTGACCGGGCGATCATAGCCAACGCCACCGGCTGCTCCTCGATCTACGGAGGCAATTTGCCGACCACGCCCTATTGCAAGCGCAAGGATGGTCTTGGTCCCGCATGGAGCAACAGCCTGTTTGAAGATAATGCCGAATTCGGCTTCGGCTTCAGGCTGACCATAGACAAACTTAATCAATTTGCGCTGGAGCTGCTGGATCAGGCGGTTGCGGAGTGCAACGTATCTCGCGAGTTGGCTGAGGCGATCAAGAACGCCGACCAATCCACCAATGAGGGCATCGAGGCGCAGCGTGCTCGCGTCAAAGAGCTCAAGGATGCACTCAGTAAGTGCTCTTGCGAGATTTGCCGCAGACTCCTGGCTGTTGCGGACTATCTTGTGAAAAAGTCGGTTTGGATTGTCGGCGGCGACGGTTGGGCTTACGATATCGGCTACGGCGGGTTGGACCACGTCATAGCGATGGGCAAGAACGTCAACCTGCTGGTGTTGGATACCGAAGTATACTCGAACACCGGCGGTCAGATGTCCAAGTCTACGCCGAGAGGGTCGACGGCCAAGTTCGCAGCGGGTGGCAAACCGACAGTCAAAAAGGATCTCGGAATGATGGCGATGTCCTATGGCAACGTGTACGTTGCCTCGGTGTCACTTGCCAATCCTGCTCATTTGGTGAGGACTCTAGTCGAGGCCGAAGCTTATGACGGCCCGTCGCTGATCATCTGCTATGCTCACTGCATCGCCCACGGTATCGATACCACGTACGGTATCGAGGAGCAGAAGAAGGCAATCAACTGCGGCCACTGGCTGCTTTACAGGTACAATCCTGCCCTTGCCGCGAAGGGCGAGAATCCTCTGAAGTTGGACTCCAAACCGCCAACCATTCCGTTTGAGGAGTATGCAATGGGGGAAAACCGCTTCCGTGTGTTGAAGAAGATAAATCCGGAAGCGGCGGCGAGATACGTCGAGTTGGCCCAAAAGGACATCGAACGGCGCTATGCACTCTACAAGCATCTGTCTGAGATGCCTTGGAATGGTGTGGAGTCATTGACCGACGCAGCGAAAGAGGAAGCGAAAGTCTAGCAGATCTTCGCTCCAGAGCTGGTGTGTAGGGCGCGGCCTTGCTTCGGCATGACCGCGCCTTTTCTTATTGCTCTTGAGTCATGTGGCCCCGGTTTCTTTTGCGCATTGCAGGGGTAAGATTTGCTTAACCCAAAGCATGGGATTTTTCCTTCGAGGAAGGTGCAAAACGCCGTGGCAGATTTGACAACAACTTTCGTCGGTTTGAACTTGCGGAGTCCTGTGATCATTGGTGCCTGTCCCGTCTCTAGACGGGTGGAAAGCATACAGGCAGCTGAAGAGGCAGGAGCGGGCGCTATTGTAATCTACTCCCTGTTCCAAGAACAAATCGAGCTGGAAACAAAGGAGGTAGACGAGGCTCTTGCCGTCGGTTCCGAGAGCTATCCAGAAGCTCTTACGTACTTCCCTAAGCTTGAGCACGCAGGACCGAGAGAACACGTTATGTGGGTGGAAAAGACGCGGAAGTGCGTGAAGTTTCCGCTGATTGGAAGTCTCAATGCATATTCTGTCGGTAGTTGGGTTCATTATGCGAAGCAGCTGGAGTCCGCGGGCTGCGACGCGTTGGAGCTCAATCTCTACGCTGTTCAAACTGATCCCCAGAAGACTGCAAGTGTGGTGGAGCAGGAAGCTCTTGACGTCATTGCATCGGTTAAGGATGCTGTATCTATTCCAGTCGCAGTGAAATTGAGCCCGTTTTATACGGCGCTGGCGAATTTTGCCAGCAGAGTCGTAGAAGCAGGAGCAGATGGGCTAGTGTTGTTCAACAGGTTTTATCAGCCCGTGATAGACGTCCAAACCGAATCTCTGTCCGTTACTATTAACTACAGCACTCCTGAAGAACAGCGTCTTCCTATGCGGTGGATTGCTATACTTTCCGCTCAACTGGATGTGGACTTCTGTGCAAGCACAGGGGTTCATTCGGGCGAAGATGCAGCCGCTTATATTCTTGCGGGCGCCAAAGCGGTACAAACGGCATCTCACGTGCTCAAGAACGGTGTCCAAGCAATCGGTCGTATCAATTCGGAACTGTCTGAGTGGATGGACTCCAAAGGGTATAGTTGTGTAAAAGATTTCCAAGGAAAGCTTAACTCGCGTTCTGTTTCGGATCCATTCGTGTTCGAAAGGGCTCACTACATCAATGCGCTACTGTCTTAGGCCACGCGCAAAATAACAAGGCTGGGTGTCTTACACCCAGCCTTGCGGGCAAACGCTTTAATCCGCTATCCAGCTCCTAACCGCTTTCTCAGCCTGCCGACAACCGTAAGCCCGAGAGGTGCCAGCCACAAAGCCGAAGCTTCAGGTATTGGAGGAGCAGGCAACTCGCATGTGTTTTCGAAGCTGCCCAGTATCAGATCGTTGCCGCAGTCCGGGCGCCAAGAAGCGCGGAAGGCAAATCGGTTAGGCTGCATCTCGAGAGAGGACCAAGGTACAGCTACCTCGTATGCGTAGACTGCAAACCCTTGGAGTGTTACGCCTGTGTCCCAGAATGAAACCTGTGCATTCCCAGGCATTCTTGTGCCGCTTCCGGCTCGGAAAAACGCGTAGGCGTTTTCTGAATAGGGCGGCAGGGTGTGGTTGTCAACGTGATCCCACTGAGGATTCTTTTCAATGCTGCCAATCGTTCCAGCGTCCCTAGCGTTGATCGCATCTGTTCCACCTTCCGCTTTGTGAATCTGAAACCACGGCTGCGAAGGTCCCGGGTCAACTGTGCCCCAGAATAGGCCGCCCAGCCGAAGTCCAACCCCGTAAGTATCTGATCCTACATCGATTTTCAAGTCTCCCGGTCCGAACATCCTGTTGCCGTAACCCAAATTAGCTGCCCCTGTGCCAGTCCAAGGCATGCCTGTTACGATTAGGAACCTGGCATTCTCTGCTTCCGGCCTGAAGAAAAGAGCCATAGCGTCGAACTTCCGGTGGATATCACCATAACCTAAACCCGGAGACGCCGGTTCGTGCGCAGTGCTCCAGACACCGTTGACTTTAGTGTACTTGTAGCTTCCGAGAACATACCTGACGTTCTCAGCGACGCTGTCGAAGACCAACTGCTCCATCCCCTCGCGCACTTCTTTGGATACGGTTATCCCAAACGAATTTGCGAGGCACGGTGAGCAACCGACCACTGCCGTCAGCAGCAGTGCAAGGGTCAACTTGATTTTGTTATTCAAGGCCTTTTCCTCCCGTTGTTTTCGTAAAATTGATTACCTTCAAGAGACCTTTAAGCAAGATGAGTGCCAGTAGACCTGTGGCAAATACCTGGGTCCAAAACACGCGATGGTGCCTGAGGGGAAGAACCATTCGCCTGTGAACCTTTCTAACCATTCAAGCTCTGGTCGAACAAACCGACGCTTGACCGGTTGCCAATCGACTGGCTATGATTAAGCCGCTCTGTGCACCAGAGCGGCCTTTTGGGGCTCGAGGTCGAGATGTGTACACGAGTGGCGGACGCGCTGACAAGTTGACGGGTAGACCAGCTATCACGCTTCGGTTGTCGTCCGGCACTGTTACTTTGTGGAGGCGAAAATGGAGATGAAAGCGCGTGACATTGAACAGTTGAGGGACGAGGTTCTAGAGAAATATCGCCGCTATGTGAACCCTGGAATTGCTGCGCTTCTTTCTTTTAGCGGTTTGGATATTCCCGAAGATAGAGCGGAAGGCTGTTACATTTACGACGCTTCGGGACGCAAATTCCTGGACTGCGTCGGCGGCTACGGCGCGTTCAGTCTAGGGCACCTGCATCCCAGAGTGGTCGAGGCTGTAAAACGCCAGTTGGAGAAAGAGGCTCTCAAGAGTCACTACTTCTTGTCCACGGAGTTGGCTGACGCTTGCGAGCTGCTAGCGAGCATACTCCCGGGAGAGATCAATTACTCATTCTTCTGCAACTCAGGCACTGAGGCCGTCGAAGGCGCTCTAAAGGCTGCGCGCATACACACGCGGCGTCCGGAGTTCATTGGGGCGATCAATGGATTCCACGGCAAAACGTTCGGCAGCTTATCCGTATCAGGCCGAGACGTATACAAAAAGGACTTTCACCCCCTGCTTCCTGAAACCAAACGGGTTCCTTTTGGCGACGCTGATGCCCTCGCCGAAGCGATAAGCGAGCGCACAGCAGCAGTCATTCTGGAAGTAGTCCAAGGAGAAGGAGGTGTGATCGTAGCACCAGATGACTATTTCCCCAAGGTGCGCGAGATTTGCGATCGCGCTGGTGCCTTGCTGATACTCGACGAAGTCCGCACTTGTCTGGGTCGTACTGGTAAGATGTTTGCATCAGAACACTACGGTATCATCCCAGACATAGTGACGATGGCGAAAGCTTTGGGCGGAGGCGTGATGCCCGTAGGCGCGTTTTCGTCCAGAGAGGACGTATGGAACTCGCTCTTCGGTTCAAATCCCTATCTGCATTCGACGACTTTCGGTGGTAACCCGCTTGCGTGCGCCGCTGCAATAGCCGCGATCAAAACTACTATTGAGGAAGGCTTGGTTGAACGTTCAGCGCGCTTGGGAGAAAAACTACTTCAGAATTTGCATTCCCTTAAAAGCACTCATCCGGATATGATTAAGGACGTTCGCGGCAAGGGATTGCTTGCCGGAATAGAATTCTTCGAAGAAGACGTGGCACTCTTGGTCATTGCAGGATGCGGTAAACGAGACCTCCTGCTTGCATACAGCCTGAATAATCCAAGGGTTATTCGCATCGAACCACCGCTTATTATCGAAGACTCCGAACTAGACCGAGCCGTCAACATAATAGAGGAGTCCATCGAAGAAACCGCGCAGCTGGTCCAAAGCGTTTCTTCGTAACCTCGCTCTGCGCGCGGCGGGCAGTCTACACCTTACTGCGAGATTGGTTGGTTCAGCGGAAATCTCTTTGCTGTGGATTCTGCCGATTGCTTCTCGTTTTGTCCGACGCGCGCAGCCTGTTCTTCTTGACCGTGCCCTGAGAGCTTGCTTATAATAACCGCCGTACGACAATCGACGAAAGAGAGCTGCCTGGAATGTTGGATGCCAAGTTTGTAAGAGCTGAACCTGAAAAAGTTAGACAAGGCTTGATATACAAGAATGCCGATCCAGCTTTGCTTGACGAGTTCCTGCGTTTGGACGAAAGGCGGAGAGCGCTCCTAGTTCAGGTGGAGCAGCTGAAGGCAGAGCGGAATGCGCGCTCCGAAGAGATAGCTCGGATGAAAAGAGAGAAAAAAGACGTGTCAGCTGAAATAGAGCAGATGCGACAGGTTAGCCAGCGAATAAAGGAGTTGGATGCCGAGCTTGACGAGATCGAGCGCAATCTGACCAATGTTCTCATGAACATTCCGAATCTGCCGCACGAAACTACTCCGCTTTGCAAGGATGAGTCTGGGAACAAAATCCTGCGCTACGAAGGCGAACCGCGCAAGTTCAATTTTGATCCGGTACCTCACTGGGAACTTGCGACCGCTTTGGATATCATTGACTTTGAGCGCGGTAGCAAGATCGCCGGCAGCGGGTTCGTCCTCTACAAGGGTTTGGGTGCCAAACTCGAGCGAGCACTTATCAACTGGATGCTTGATGTGCATACTCAGGAACACGGTTACACGGAGGTTTTTCCGCCCTTCTTGGTCAACCGCAGGGCTATGACCGGCACCGGCCAACTGCCCAAGTTCGAGTTTGATATGTATCACACCGACAAGGATGATGACCTATTCTTAGATCCGACCGCCGAAGTTCCTGTGACCAACATCTACATGGACGAGATCCTTGATGCCAAGGACTTGCCCATATACCTCACGGCTTATACGGCGTGTTTTAGACGCGAAGCTGGTGCAGCCGGCAAGGAGACTAGGGGCCTCTTACGAGTACATCAGTTTGATAAGGTAGAGTTGGTTAAGTTCTGCACACCGGAGACATCCTACGACGAACACGAAAAACTGCTGGCGGATGCCGAGGACATCCTGCGCCGCTTGAAACTACCCTATCGGGTTGTTCTTCTTTGCTCTGGCGATATCAGTTTTGCAGCAGCCAAGTGCTACGATCTCGAGCTCTATGCGCCAGGCGTAGACAAATGGTTGGAAGTCTCCAGTTGTTCCAACTTTGAAGCTTTTCAAGCTCGGCGAGCCAACATACGCTACAGGCCAGAACCAGGTGCTAAGCCCGAGTTCGTGCACACACTAAACGCTTCTGGCGTTGCGCTTCCACGCTTGGTTGTCTCCCTCTTGGAGAACTACCAGAGGGAAGACGGCACTGTAGAAGTGCCAGAAGTGCTGCGGCCGTACGTCGGGACCGACCTCATAGCTTAGCGCAGCCTGCTAGGCTATTTCTACGCCTTTACCCGTCCGCGCCGATTCATAGATGGCATCCAGAATCAGTTGGATGTGAAGACCATGTTCGCCGGTGGCGATGGGCGTTTTTTTCTCTCGAATACATTCCACGAAGTGAAGGATCTCCATCTCGTGTCCTGAGACATTAGGATGCTGGATAATTAAATCGGCGCTGTTGCCGTTGACGTCCTTATAGATCCGAAGCGGGTCGAATTCGGCTCCGCCTTTGGTGCCGACAAGCTGCGTGTAGATAACCTCGCGCTGGATATGAGAGTGCCAACTAGCTTCTACGAAAACGGTCGCGCCGTTTTCCAGCTTGACCATACCAGTAGCCAGATCTTCCACATCGTAAGTGCCTCCACGTTGACGCGCCAGGTCCGGACCGAACTTTGCGTAGGTGCTGCCTACTACGTAGACAGGCTTGGGATTTCCCATAAGCCAGAGTGTCAGATCAAGCACGTGGACTCCGAGGTCGATCAGTGGTCCCCCACCGGACATGGCTTTCGTAGTGAACCATCCACCCATGCCTGGGATTCCCTTACGGCGGAGCCAGCCGGTTTTCGCGTAGTAGATTTCGCCGAGTTCTCCGGTTTCGATGCATTTCTTCAGAAGCTGGGTATCACCCCTGAATCGATTGTTGAATGCCATCATAAAGATCGTACCGGCTTTCTTTGCCGCTTCAACCATTGCTCTGCCTTCGTCCGCGTTGGTAGCTAAAGGTTTTTCGCAAATGACATGCTTGCCTGCTTCGAAAGCGGCTATTGCTACCGGTGCGTGGAGCGCGTTCGGCGTGCACACGCTCACCGCGTCGATCTCCGGATCTTGCATCATCTCGCGGTAGTCGGTGTAGACATCCGGCACGCCGAACTCTTCAGCTGTCTTCCGAAGACGCTCCTCATTAATGTCGCAGAGTGCTTTTATCTCGACATCGGGACACTTCTTGTAACCTGCTGCGTGTAGTCGTCCGATTCCGACACCCACTATTCCGACTTTTATCATTGCTAAACCCCATTTCAAGCGAGAATGCACCTCAGCTCAGTTTGAGCCGAGCCAGCGGACATTCTAGCACGTGGCTTAGGCGTTCTGCAATGGACGAGCGTGCTTCTTAGAAGTGCCTGCCAGCTGCGCGCTGCAAATTATCGGGGGCAATCGGAGTGCTAGATTCGAGAGGATTTGACAGGCGAAACTGGTTCTGATAGATTGTTGTCGGCATCCCGGCAAGGATTATTCTTTGCCGGGAGTAAGTTTGCGGGGGATTTGAATGTCCATAGTTGTTGTTGTTGGGATGCAATGGGGAGACGAAGCCAAGGGCAAAGTGGTGGATTACCTCGCCCAAGACGCCGACTACGTTGTTCGTTACAACGGCGGCAATAATGCCGGCCATACTGTCGTGGTCGGTGATGAAGTCTTCAAGTTCCACACTGTGCCAGTCGGCGTACTGAACGAGGGTGTCACTGCCGTTATAACGGATGGCGTCGTATTCGACCCAAGCGTGTTCGTTGGGGAGCTGGAAGGGCTGCGAAAAAGGGGCATAACCGCCGAACGTATCAAGATCTCCGGCAATGCGCATGTGATAATGCCCTATCACAGATTACTCGATAAGCTAGAGGAGCAAGCTAAAGGCAACGACAAGATCGGAACAACGGGCAGGGGCATAGGTCCGTGCTATGCCGACAAGATGTCGCGCACCGGCATACGTATTTGGGACTTGGTCGATACGGAGCGGTTTCGCACTCGACTCGCACAGTGTCTCGAGCAAAAGAACAAGATCATAACCTCCATCTACGGGGCTGAGCCTTTGGACGAAACGGCTGTCTATGAAGAATATTCGCGTTACGCAGAACAAATCCGCCCTTACATTTGCGATACAACAACTGTTCTTGCCGAAGCAGCCCGCGAGTGTGCCAACATCGTTTTCGAGGGCGCTCACGGTTCACTCCTTGACATAGACCACGGTACTTATCCCTATGTAACAAGTTCCCACTGTGTTTCTGGCGGTGCGTGCATTGGAACGGGTATAGGGCCTACCGAAATAGATCGTGTGATAGGTGTTGCCAAGGCATATACCACCAGAGTAGGTGCTGGACCATGTCCTACTGAGCTTAGGGACGAGATCGGAGATCGCATACGCGAGCGAGGCAGGGAGTACGGCACTACTACAGGTAGACCCAGGCGCTGTGGGTGGTTTGATGCAGTCGCAGTGAGATATGCTGCCCGGGTGAACGGGGTATCTTCTATAGCTCTGACGTTGCTCGATGTCCTATCGGGCTTTGATACGGTCAAGATATGTGTGGCTTACTCGATAGATGGGAAGGAAACCGACGAATTTACTACGGACGTCGACGCGCTTTGGAGGGCAGTCCCGGTTTACGAGGAGCTTCCTGGATGGAAGGAAGAGATCAGTGACGCGCGTATTTTTGATGACTTGCCGCCGGCAGCGCGGCGCTATGTCGAGCGGATAAGCAAACTCGTCGGCGTGCCAGTATGTCTTGTGGGTGTAGGTCCACGCCGCGACCAGACTATCGTTCTGGACGGCGAAATGCTTCAAATGTCTTAGCCGCAGCACGAAGGGAGGCGCAAGGCACACTATGAAAGAGTTCTTTCCAAACGTTCCGAAGATCACCTACGAAGGACCGGATTCTAAGAACCCGTTTGCATTCAAGCACTACAATCCTAACGAAGTAGTGCTGGGCAAGACCATGGCGGAACAT
>JARYME010000021.1 GCA_029907315.1 Armatimonadota bacterium
CCTATCGTTTCCCATCGTCAGGCTTCCTCTAGAGATGACTGAGGAGTCGTTGGCGCGAGAGTTCTTCGCATCAAAAGTAATGTGGTCGGGATTTGCCGTTGCTGCGGCGATAAACATCCTGAATGGCCTTCACGAGTATTTTCCCAACCTGCCTCACCTACAGACGAGGCACACTTGGATAGTTTTCAGAATGCCTCCGTGGAGCGCAATACGAGGGTTCTGCACCACCTTTTACCCTTTCGCGATAGGGCTTGCCTTTTTAGTTCCGCTGGATGTGTCTTTTTCATGCTGGTTTTTCTATCTGTTCGCGAAGGCGCAGGCTGTAGTCGGCTACCAGCTGGGCTACGGAAACGTGCCTGATTTCCCATTCGTTACAGAACAGAGCATAGGCGCATGGCTTGCATTTGGGGTTTCGTTGGTGTACCTGAGCAGAAGGCATCTACTGAGAGCAATCAGGACGGCTCTAAGCCCGCCCGACGGAAGCGATGCTGGTGAACCCATGTCCTATCGAACTGCGTTTTGGGGTTTCTTGGCGGGCGCGCTGATTTTCTTCTGGTTTTGGTACGCAGCGGGCATGAGCCTGATTTGGGCCGCCGTCACGACGGGTGTATACTTGCTTCTTTCAATGTGCATAACGCGCGTCAGAGCGGAGGCTGGCGGTCAACACACCGTTTGGGATTTGGAGCCGATGAATTTGATGCGGTTGTTCGATTCCCGCTTGGTGGGAAGCGCAAATCTGGCGGTAGCCGCGCTCAGCCACTGGTATTGGCGGCTGAATCGGAGCCATGTTATGCCCAGCCAACTCGAGGCGTTCAAAATGGCTCAGGAGCACGGTTTAGAGCTGAGGCGCCTGGTACCTCCGATGCTCGGAGCGTTTGCGTTGGCAACGGTATGCGGGATGTGGAGCTGTTTGGACGTGTTGTACCGCGAGGGTGCGCCGGCGTGTCTCGGCTATGCAACGTGGACTGGTGTGGAAAGCTTCAATTGGTTGGGCAATGCTGTGAGTCAGGGCTTCAAAGCGGAGGCGTCGCGTTGGTCAGCCGTGTGCGCCGGTGGGTGCTTCGTGTTCCTGCTGGCCTGGCTTAGGTCGCGCTTTGTATGGTTCCCTTTTCATCCTTTGGGCTACTGTATCGGACCCGCCCTCATATGGTTGTGGTTGCCGTTTCTCATCGCGTGGGCGATCAAACTGGTGATACTGCGTTACGGAGGTCTGAAACTGTACCGCCGGTCACTACCGTTCTTTCTCGGTTTGGTGCTCGGAGATTACGTGACGGGTGCGCTCTGGTCTCTCATAGGGGTAGTCTGGAACGTTCCCGTTTACCAGATATTCCATTAGGGTAAGATGGTGACGGTAGCCGCGTCGAGGCGCGGTGGGATGCGCAATGGTTCGGTTTTAAAGTACCCGTCGCAACTGCATCCCAAAATAATTGCCAGTTTTTTGGTCAACCTCTTGACAAGACGAAAAAGGGAAGTGATAATGCCAGTGAGGGTAGTGGCGGCGTGAGCCGCCGGTTTTTCACTGCCTGGGGGATGGCTGGCGAACCCCCAGCCAGTCATGTTTGTCATAACGAAAAAGGTGCCTGTGCACCAACTTAAGGGAGGAGCAAAGTGAAGAGAACGGGGGTAGTGATAGCAGTGTTGTGCCTTGCCGCA
Source organism: Armatimonadota bacterium (assembly GCA_029907315.1). GTDB lineage: Bacteria > Armatimonadota > UBA5829 > UBA5829 > UBA5829 > CALJES01. Next base: position 1,654 of record JARYME010000021.1, read on the forward strand.
CTGGCTACAGCGGCAACGGCTGATATCGTACAGCAGACCGGGGAAGCACGCACCCCGCCGCTGCGGCCCAACATACCGTGGGTTCAGGAGATAGCTGTAGATAAGTTCGACCCAGCATTGGGGGAGCTTCTAGCTGTCCGAGTGTGGGCTTCGGCTGAGATATACGGCTGGGCTGACGTACGGGAAGACTCGGGTCCTAGATTGCTTGGGTTCCCGGATGTTGTGGTTACAGCCGCGGTTCAGGTATCGGCTCCTCCCGGTGCGGGGTCGGATCTGAGCATAGTTGTAAACAGTCAGGATGCAGCAAGCGGACCTTCCATATTGGGAGAACCTTCGGGGTCGGGCAGACTTATATCTCGGTTGATCTTTCATGAGTATCGGCGCACGCCAGAGATTTGTATTGATCCTACGTTCTTCGCAAGCTACATAGCAGCAGGACCGGGTGACAAAATAGTGCTGCCGACAACGTCAATAGCGATCAACTCGTTCATCGCCGACGCGGCGCGCCAACTCTATTTCGTTACCACCATAGCCAACGCGCAGCTGCATGTAGACTATGAGTATCAGCCGCGTATGTCGACTGTGATGATTCCTGAAGCCGGGTCCGCTAGTCTTGCCTGCTTGGGTCTCATAGCTGGGCTGCCGTTCTTCAGAAGGTTTTTAAGGTAAGAAATCGCTCCGCCGTTGTCTCCTTCCTGGGCCCTCGCGATTCAATCGCGAGGGCTTTGTTGTGCTTCGACCGAACGATGCGTTAGAGTACTTGACGGTTTGCTAATCGTTTTTAGGGTGGTGTCTGATGAGCTATCTCTTGTTGGAGCCCGTGGACTTTGAGGCGCATAACGAAGAAGTGAAAAGGGTCTGGGAGGCTTACAATGCGGGCAAACCCATCAGGGTGCCTATGATGCTTGGGGTGAACCCCAGGGTAATCCTCCTGAACCCGGAGCTCAACAGCGAAGGGATAACCTTCGCCGATTATATGAGTGATCCAGACATTATGGCTGCTGTTCAGCTCAGGACACAGAGTTATGTGAGGCATAACCTGATGCAGGATGCAGAAATGGGTCCTCCAAGTACCGGTTGGAGCATCAGTATCGACACGCAGAACACATTTGAGGCTGCATGGTTCGGTGCGATGATTGTCTATAGGGATCGGCAGGTTCCGGTAACTGAGCCTATGCTCGGCGACGACGACAAACACAAACTGTTCGACCGCGGCATTCCGGATCCTTTCGAGGGAGGAATGGCCGCCTGGAACTGGCGGTTTTACGAGCATATGCTGGCAAATAAGAGCCACTATGTGCAGGACGGCCAGCCGGTGGTTTCCGTTACTCCAGCGGGTCTTGGAACTGACGGGCCTATGACTGTAGCTGCGAATTTGCGGGGTACGACCCAGATATGCGAGGACATCTATGAGGACCCCGACTACGTGCACCAACTGCTCGATTACATAACAAGCGCCACAATAGACCGAATTAAAGCCTACAGAAAAGCCCTTGGTCTGGAATTGAAGCCGCAGTGCTGGTGGTTTGCAGACGACAGCATAGAATTGCTGTCTCCGGAAACATACCGGGAGTTTGTGCTACCGTACCACAAAACGCTGCTGAACGAGCTTGCCGGCGAGGGACCGCACAGTGTGCATCTCTGTGGATCGGTTGATCATTTGATGTGCATTCTGAAGGAAGAGCTCAACGTTCAGGCGTGGGACGCGGGTTATCCTGTCGACTATGGAGCAATGCGTGCGAAGCTGGGCCCTGAGTTCCAAATAGCGACCGGTCCCACAGTCAGCACTCTCCTCTACGGATCACCGGAAAGCGTTTGGGATGAAACAAAACGGATACTCTCGAGCGGGATAATGCAGGGCAAGTTCATCCTGCGCGAGGCGAATAATCTGAGCCCGTGCACACCGGTAGAGAATGTGGCTGCGATGTACGAGTGTGTGCGGCAGTACGGTAAGTACTAAGTGTATGCCCTTGAAACCGAGGTCGGCAGGGGTCGTCTAACCTATTAGACTGCCGAATGGGAGCTACCTTTGGGCAGATCGGAAGATTACGATTTTTCAGCATCGAACGAGATGCTCCTGGAGCTCTGCAAGCTGCAGGACCAGGAGGCTCTGCGCGTACTTTTTAGGAGGCACGAGAAACCCGTATACAACTTGTTGTATCGAATGCTTTCGAACCACGAAGACGCGGAGGAAGCACTGGCCGATGTCTTCGTGAAGGTCTGGCGTGGTGCGGGCTCGTTCAAGGGTGAATCGAAGTTTACCACCTGGTTGTTCAAAATAGCGGCGAATACAGCCCGTGATTTTCTCCGTGCCAGGATGGTGCGGCGAGAGGTATCCTTGGAGGATGGGTCAGTTAGCGAAGGGGAAGTGGCGCGAAGCGCAGCTGCTAAGAGTATAGACCCGGAAGACTGCACTGTGAGAGAAGACGAGCTGAATCGAATTACCGCTGCGCTTGACGGTCTGAGCGAAGATGACAGATTGCTGGTTACCCTTTACCACTTTCAGGGGTTGGACTATCAGGATATTTCCGAGATTACGGGAATCTCTGCTAATAACTTGAAGGTTAAGCTTTTCCGTGCACGACAGCGCCTCAAGAAGCTGTGCGAGGAGCTAGATGGAGGCTGTGTGGAAAATGAACTGCGAAGAAGTACAACCGATTCTTCTGGATTACGGCAAGGGGCGTGTGAGTGGTCCTGAAGCTCGCAAAGTCAAGAATCATCTAGAGAGCTGCAAAACGTGCAAAGCTTTCCTTGAAGATGAATTGGCGTTCGACATGCGCCTGTCTGCGGTGCCCCCAGTGGAGCCGGTGAACGACGTGTGGGCGCTTGTGAGGGCTAGGACAAAACCCAGGAGGCTCAGCCCGGCGGTTTGGTTGGTTAAGATTCGCTCCGCGAGCGCGGCTGCGAAGAGGGCTGCAGCTGCAGTTGCAGTTGTGGGTGTTGCGGCGGTTATGTTCTACAGCCTCAACTTGAATGAGCCGAATGTTGCTCCCGGTCCGGCTACGACATCGGGTGCCGACAATGTGATAGCGGTAAAGTGGTCTGATGATCCTCTCGGAAGTCACCGAGAAGCCCTGGTCGAGTGCTTAGACAAAATGTGAAATAGATCCAGCTGTGTCGGTTGGCGAGCGGGTTTCGATATGCGAGGAATCATCAACAGCAGAGTGTTGATAGTGACGGTATCGCTGATCCTGGCAGTCTTTTCAGCAGTGCTTGCTGAGCCGGGATCCGTAACCGCGAGTCAGCGGGAGCAGCTGAAATCGCTGGCTGCGGAAATGAGAGACAAGACCCGCCGCGTCAGAGATGAATTGATGCGGGGACGGATGGATCTGTTTGCCGCATATCAGTCTTGGGATTTGAATGAACAGAGGGTTCGACAAGCAATTTCCAGAATCAGTAGGGCGCAGTCAGCATTATTGAATCTGCACTTGGAGAACCAGCTTGCTCTGCGCCGCATTCTCAATTCGGAGCAGTTCGCTGAGCTCTCGCGCCAGGTTGTGAGACACTGGGGACACGGTCACAAAGGCCGGTTTGGTCCCTTTGAAGAAAGCCCTCTAGACAGACTGCCCGATAAGGCGATGTTGGATGCGGCAGGGGTGTCGCCTGAACAGGCCCGAAAGATACTCCAGTTTTCTGATTCACCTCGTCGACAGGCGATAATCGACAGGTTGCAGCGCTACTCTAAGCAGCTCATAGATCTTTTCTCCTCCTACGATCTGGACACTGCCACAGCACGGCGGCTGATAGACAAAATCCACGACTGCCAGTCGGAGCTGTTGGAACTCAACCTCGAGAAGCAGCAGGTCTTAAGGTCGGTGTTGACGCGCGAACAATTCGAGAAGCTGCGCATCGAGATGTCAAAGCGCTTTCGAATGCCGGCAGGCGGACCTCGTCCCGGGCGTCCTGTTGGCCGCAGGTAAGACTTTTCTGGGCGAAGCGGACTGAACCCTTTCGAACACAAGTTTCTTCCTAACCCAGCACCTGGGATTAGTTGTCATTTTCCGGTTGTTGGTTTTCCGCGGGCGGCACTTGTACAGGAGCCCCAAGCGCTTTGGTGTGCCGACGGGGTTCGAGGCCTCAGTCCACTCGTTGGCAGAAGGCAGTTGAAGCATTAGTGTTCTATGGGGGTCTAATATTTTGATGCCGTCATTGGGAGGCATTCCAGAAAGCTTCGGACCGGTTCAGCGAGTTGGTTGGAGCATGTTACAATTGGGCCGGGGGTGACACCATAACAGCTGCCGGCAAGGATCTTCTGGGCGCGAAGCTTCAGGAGAAACCAGATGCCACACTAGTGGCGCGGACAAAAGAAGGGGACGTCGAGGCTTTTGCGGAGCTGGTTGCGCGTCACCAAGCCTCTGTCTACAGCGTCGTCTCGCGAATGATCTCGAGCCGTGATGACACGGAAGACATTGTCCAGGAGATCTTCGTCCGTGCATTCAAGTCGATTGGATGCTTCAAGCAAGATTCGTCGTTCGGCACGTGGATCTACCGGATCGCCGTTAATACCGCTATCAAGCACATGAGGGGATCAAAAATCCGCTCTGCCGCTTCTATCGATGATCCGGACAGTGGGCTTTCAGATACGCTCACGGACGGCGAATCTGACCGCCCGGGCGATGCGGCGGAAAAAGCGGAGCGCAGTGAAGCAGTCAGGCGGGCGGTCCAGATGCTGCCGGAGCATCATAGAGCTGTCGTCGTGCTTCACTACTTTGAGAACCTGAGCTGTGCTGAAATTGCGGAGATTATGGACTGTTCGGTGGGAACCGTTTGGTCGAGGCTTCACTATGCTTGCAAGAAGTTGAAGGGCGAGCTTTCATGGCTGAATTCGGAGTGCTGACAAGAAGCGGGTGGTAATATGCTGTGCAGAACGTGCAGGCGTTTGCTGGTGGGATATGCCGAAGAAGAGCTGGACGAGCGCACGCGATTGAAGGTCGAGGCACACTTGGCTCGCTGTGGCGCGTGTTCATCGGAGTTTGAGACGGTTCGTAAGGTTGGGTGCGCTCTCAGAAAAGCAGATATTCCGGCTGCGACGCCGGCACCTGATTCCGCGTTGGGAATAATTGCACGCGTTAGCGCGGAGGTTGGTCGACAGCGTCGATACCCGCGGCTGCGGCTGACTCAGATAGCTTGTGCTTGGGCGGCTGCACTGTTTGTCGGAGTGGTGGGTTATGGACTGCTTGCGCCGGGTACATTCCAGCGACCGGAGCCAACCATAACTCGCCCGCTGGCTATCGAATCTCATGTGAGCCGCGATTCGGGTAGTGCTCCGGCGAACGCCGGCGGGAGTGCAGCTGACCAGGTAGGGGTGGGCAAACCTTTGTCCAGTTCCGGTTCGTTGGGTGCGCCTGTCAAGACGGTACGCGTAGAGACTTCGACGCCGCGCCACAAGAGGTTCCATATCGGCCAAGTGCGCGTAGCGGCTGCGAGAGATTTGTCGGACAAGGGCGCAGCAAGAATGGCGGTTGCGCAATCGGGTGTCGTTGGTGCGAAATCGGAGGTGGAAGCTTTGGCTGACATCAAGTCAGGTGCAGACGGTGGGGCCGGTAGCAGCAGAGGCGAAAATCTGTCGGCCATACCGAAGCCTGTGGACACGGAATCACGTCGCCCAATTCTCTATGGCGACTACAGCCGGCCGGAAACGTCAGCATCTGCCTTAGCTGGGCTATCGACGCCCGCCTCCGGGTTCGAAGTGCAGATGGCAGCGGCGGAACCGGCCGGTGCTGGATCGAACTCCGAGTCGATAGTGGATGCCCTTACTGAAAGTGAAGGCGTGTGGCAGGTAGCCTTGTTCAGTTATCCGTAGTTGTATTATCGAGCAATGTGAGATGGATCGAATACGCTTAGTATTATCTTCGAGTGCAGCCTTTGTAATCCTGCTGGTGGGACATGCGGCCTGCTCGGCGTCTTCGCCGGACGCATTTGCCGAAGGGTTGGCTCTGTTCAACAGGGGCGAGTTGGCGCACGCAGCGTCACGGCTTGCGGCGGCTGCTGCAGAACGGCCTCACGATGCTGCGGTAAGGCTAACCGCGGGCGTTGCTCTCGCGAACCTCAAGCTCTACCAAGAAGCCGCGGAACACTTCGAGGCGGTCGTTCGTGCGAACTCGGAAGTGTCCATAGCCGGTTTTCTCTTGGAAGCGTTATATGTGGAAATGGGACAGCGAGTCAAGACAGGTGGCACAGCGTCCGGAGGCGCCGATACAGCTGCTTCTCGCGAACTGCTCGCGCGGGCTTTGCTCAAGTATCCGCAAAACGCCATAGCGCACGTTCTCTTGGGCGATCTCTATCAGCTCGAAGGAAAGTTCGATTCGGCAAAGCGGGAGTATGAGCTGGCTCGTAATCTCGCTCCCAAGTGGCCTAAGCCGGTCTTCAATCTTGGCTTGGCACATTTGCGGACCGATCCAGTCCTTGCTGAATGGGATTTCCGCACGGCGATTGCGATGGATCCGTCGAGCAGGCGGGCATACCTTTGGCTGGGTGACGCACTGGCGGCGCAGAACAGGTTCGAAGATGCTTTTCAGGCTTACCGCACCGCCGCGTCAGACGACTCCCTCTTCGCAGAGGCGCAGACGCGAATAGGGAACATCTACCTTCGCCTTGGCAACCTGAGGTTGGCTGAGGAAGCTTTTGCTCTTGCCGCTGCGAAGTCTTCAGATGCGCGTCCGATTGCGGGCCAAGCTCAGGTGTTTCAATCGCAAGGTTTACTGCGGCACGCTGAGAGAAAGTATGCCGAAGCGAGTGATATTTTGGCTCTGAATAAGGCTCCGGCTCCTGCTCGGGCTGTGGTGCAGAGGCAACTGGGTGTCGTTCAGCTTGAGCAAGGAAAGCTGACAGAAGCCTTGACCAATCTCCAGCGCAGCTATGAGCTGCATCCGACTCTCGATAACGCAAGCGCTGTGGCAGCTGCACAGATGGAGGCGGGCAAGCTGTCGGAGGCGGTGGCTCAAGCTGAGGAGCGTCTCGCCCGGGAGCCCAAGAGTACTGCAGTAATGGTCTATCTGCTGGCTGCATACCGGGTCTCTGGAGACCATTCACAACGCATTCGGATTGCCAAGCTCCTGGAAAAGGTGGATCCTGCGGGTTCGGTTGTGTGGTCTACGGAGATCGGCGAAGCGCAGGCGGCTCTGGGGGCAATTCAAGAATCGCTCGACGCATACGCCGAAGCACTGGAAGCGGGGGACGTCTCCAGCTGGGCTGTTGTTGCGCGCTCAGCAAGATCGGCAGGTGTGCTCAGACAACTTTCCGAGCGGTTCGAAAATATGATGCGAACCTCACCTTCAGAAAAAACCGCCCTAATCCTTTATGAGCTGAGAGCTGCCGGTCAGGATACCGAAGGGCTAGTTTCGGTCGCAGAAAGGCTTGTCAGTCTTTACCCCGACCGCACGACGAATTGGTTGCGCTTGGGGCAAGCGTACGAGCAGGCAGGAAGGAAGGACCAGGCGGTTGGCGCATATCTGAGGGCCGCTGCCGGGTCGGATCCGGATGTAGCTGCTGCAGCTAGGGCGCGCGTAGAGAGCTTGCGCAAAGCCGATGACGCTCAGAACCCGTGATTTGAAACCACGCTTTGGTTGTTGTGCTGGCTCTCGTGTCTCAACTCTTCGTGCAATCATCCTCCTGCAGCTCAGACCATTTGGAATCCTACCTAATTTGAACCTCGGGCAAATCCAAATATTTTGAGAATCCACGGTTGCTTTGGTAGAATGAAAACACATCGCATTTTGCAGCGCATTTTGGTGACGAGGCATGAAAAAGGCCGACCTAGCGGGCCGAATAACTGGGATGGCGGTTTTTATGGCGGGCATAGGGCTGCTGGCTTTCGTCTTCTTGATCGCCTACCATTGGTTCAAGACCCCTTCGGCAGCCATTGTCGCTTCGCCAAATCCCAACACTGGCGCAAGTACCTTCTCGCAGTTGGGGAAATCGGTGCTTGTTATACTCGAAAAAATGGCTTTGCTCGTGGTGATGACGATCGCCGCGTCGCTGGTTGCAAGCAGAGGTGTGCAGCTGTACTTCGCGTCTGGGAGCGTAAAACCGCCGTCCATTGCTCCGAAGGACGAGTAGCGCTTCAATCGAACAACTTCTGTTGTCCTGCTGCTTCGATGCGCATCGTGGTGGACGGCTTGGGGAACAGTTCGTCAAATTCGTCCCCGAACGCTTGTCTCAATCGGCAGGCGAACTTGTAAAGCTTATCCAGCAGGTAGTCTCGATCTTCGTCGTGGTTGTATTCGGACGCGAGAGCAACTGTGCCGTCGTTACGGTTGTAAACAGTCACGTAATCGCCGATTTCCGAGTAACGCACCGCCTGGGCTACGCGTTTCTTGGACGCGGCAGAAAATGTTTTCTCGGTTACGCGCTCGCGTCGGCAGATTAGATCTATCGTCATTTCGCCGGCATTAATCTTTTGCACGAACGAGTCGTAGAGTTCTCGCACCTTGTCCTTTCGTCCTTGGAGAAGATACTCTGCTGCTTTGGAAATGAAGATCTGGCCAAACCGCTCGTCTGCGCGAGAACGCAGGGACGACCCCTTGAACGTCATCTGTCCTTCGTAGTCTACTAGGACATAGTTCTTCATTTTGAGCGAGATCATTGCTCGATAGCGGCCGTCGTGTGCCAGACGTATGCCCGGAGGCAGGACTGAACCGATGTTTTGGATGTAGTTGATTTCTGCTTGTTCGCCCTCGATTCCCGGTGGAGGTTTGAAATACACACCGTCGGTATCGACTTCCACCACTTGACTGCCGGTTCTCTCCAGCTCCTCAACGATTCGTTTGACTATACTGCGCCCCGTAGTCGTGACTTGCGCTGCCGCTTCATAGTCGTTGAAGTTGAATGGTCCCGCCAGATAGCCATAGAACGAGTTGATGAGGATCTTGAATGCGCTCTGCAATCCCTCCCAGTAGGCACGTTCGCGGCCTGATGTCTCGCGCGACTTTCTCTTTGCTTCTATGCGCCGCTTGGTGAGTTCTTCCAGTGCCGGCAAGAACACGTCCAGCGTGTCGGACTTGGGCTTAATCCGGTTGGTGAGCATAATGCTTGGGTAGAGGCTTTCTACGTCGCACTTTACTATAGTCTCGATTACGCCCGTCGTGCGGACTTCCGTGTAGCCGCCGGGCAGCGGTTTCGGTGGCTTCTGTTTGGGCACTGCCCGTCCGCAGCGGAGGTACTCGCGGATCAGAATCGCATTGATCTTTTCACCTGTGCCGGTCGACGCGGCGTGCTGGTACGTGTCTGGCACCATTTGCGTAAGATAGAACTCAGGGGGTGAAACTATCTCCGCCAGCGACCTGGTTTCGCGCACGTCTTGGAGGGCGTACTTTCTGACTCGACTCGGGTTTGACTTGTATTCCGAAGCTATCTTGTCGTGCGGTATGATTTCGCGGTCGGGTTCGGATATGCCCAGTGTGTGCGCCAGAGCTTTGAGGGAGTGGCTGGTGAAAATCCCTTTTCCTACGTCGAATCTCTGCGAAAGCAGCATTGTGTCGATGACGTGTCGGCCATGAATGTGGGCGGGCACGAAAGGCCTGGTGTAATAACCGATTGCGCACTGCTGTTTGGCGCCGAAGGTGACTTCCGATCCGTCGCGCCCCAGCGCAAGCGCTATGCCGTGCATACGGGCACGAGCCGCTAAGTAGGGAAGATCGAACTCGTGAATGTTATGGCCCTCGATAACGTCGGGGTCGAGTTCACGGATGATCTCGACGGTCTGCCTCAGGATGTCGCGCTCATCGCCTTCGACAAGTGTTTCGAATCCTCTATTGTCGCTGATTGCAGCCAAGAGGATTTCGCTCTTCGGGTTTTCCGGCGAGAGCCCTGCCGTTTCGATGTCTAGCTGCACTCGAACGATTTCGTCGAACGACATCCCTTTGAAGAGGGTGACACCTGATCTCGCGAGAAACTGCTTGGCGGAGCTCTGAAGCACTATGTGTTCAGCGTGTGCATCTCGGAGCCAGTAGCGCGCACTTTCGAAGGCGTCGCGGTTTTCGAATTCGGCGAGCCAGTTGAAGCCTTCTCCGTCGAGCTCAGTCCAAACGGCGCCTGCCAATTCGTAGTTTTGGGTGGTCAGAATCCACCACCGGAACGGTCGTTTCTCAACAACTACACCGCTTCCGATCCGCCGGTACAGCTTTACACCGTCGGAACCCGGCTCTACTGACACCACCCGTTCCGTCGGATCACTGCCGAATAGAATCTGGTCAGCTCGTGACATCCCAAGGCTATTATATCACTCGCCGTTACATGAAAAAGGACCCAGGCTTACCATACCCGGGTCCTTGCGGTTTGTGTTATAGTTTGCCTACTGCGGGCTCAACAGTTTCTTGTGTCTACCTCGTTGTAGCTGCTTCCTCTTCTGGGGTCAATTTGACAGGCTTGTAGCCACCGCGCAGGTAGTCCCTTAACCACAGAATGCCAAATATGACGATCAGAATCCCTGGCAGTAGCGCCACCGAGCGGAACGAGAGCGATGCAGCCTTGGTGAGCACCTGAGGATTGGAGAATGTTGTTCCAAGCTGCTTAGCGATCTGTACCTTGTAGTGGTCGTAGATGGCGCCGAGTGCCGGCATTGTGATAAAAATGGACAAATTTCCCGCGGTGCCCATCAAACCCATCAGGAATGCGCCGCCTCTAGGGAATTGCTCAGACGCTACCGCAAGCATCGTGGGCCACATGTAGCAGATGCCTATGCCGAACACCGTGGCTGCAAGTATTCCCATTGCAGGTGTGGTGGCTACGCTCAGAATTAGGAGGCCAATGCCTGCCAGCAGTGAAGAGAACCACATCAGACCTACGGGAGATAACCGGTGGGCTAGTCCGCCCGCAAAGTGTCTCATCACGAACATTAAACCACTCCAGTAGACCAGGAGCAGCGTGCCTTTCATACCAACTGTGCTCCGCAAGAACGCATCTATCCACTGGCCTGTAGTGAGCTCCGTAGTGGCAGTGAACCACATGCATATCCACCACACGATAAAGAGCGGTTTGAGTGCCTCCTTGAACATTGCTTTGTCGCTGACTCCCGCAGCCACTCTTTCCGTAGGCGGAAACTTGGTGCTGAGTGCCATTATCCCGTACAGGAGCGCAGGAAGGATTATGACCGCCTGTTTTACTTGCCAACTTACGCCCAGCTTGCCCAAGCCGACCGCCACTAGACCGCCTATGATAAGCCCGCCTGGCCACCACGCGTGGAGCACATTCAGTTTGTGGGTTTTGTCATCCGGGTACAACGTGGCGATCAATGGGTTGATGGTTGCTTCAATAAAGCCATGAGCCAAACCGACGGACAACATTCCGATCCAAAGCGTCCAGAAAAGCGGAATATATTGGCTTATCGGTTTGGTGAAGATAATAATGACCGCGCCGCCGATATGGAGCAAGCTCGCGAGCACAAGCAGCCACTTCATTCCGACCCAATCGCACATCGGTCCGCCAATGAAGTTCGCGATAGCGAGACCGAGGAACGCTGCTCCAACGGCCGCTCCTACAAGAGTTGCCGATTGCGCCGCTTGGGCACCAGTGAAGAACTCTTGCAGGTTTCGCAGAATGTCTGTCCGAATGCTGAACACCATCCCGCCAGTTGCCAGCGCGATTACGCTGACTACAAACAAACGTGTCTTGCTTACTTGTGTTACGGATACGTTTTCGCTGCCCAATGTCATCTCTCCCCACTTTGGATTATTCTTGTTTCGGTGAGGGCAAAGTCTTGCCCACCAGCTAAGCTATTTTGCTTATTGGATTACTTTTTCCTTCTACCGAAAAGATTAGGAAAAAGATATGCGCCAGGCTGGGCTATATGTCGATAAGCACTAACGAGGCGTTGAGGATGGGGCTCTTTGAGAGGGAGGCTTGTGAGCATGTGTCGGTCTGATAACGGACCACACCAGCGGCAGAGATGCCAGGAGCACCAGTCCTACGACAGCGGTTGAGATGATTTCCTGCCGGCTCAGCTTGAAGTGCTTCCAGTTCGCCGCCAGAACGCACACAGCCAGAACAATCAGCGCAGGTAGCGCAGGCAGGAATCCGAATAACACGGCAAGCATGCCGACGGTCATGCCAATGAACACGTACCAGAAATTGCGGCTGCCGTCCAGTTCCAGCCTATGAGCTGCCGCAAAGACCAGCGCCATGAACAAGAAGTCTCCCGGGCCAATCAGCACCTGCGGTGCGAACACCTTTGTCCCGGCAGCGGGGATAGGTGCGGCGACTGCCATTGCCACCTCCGGCGCCTTCTTAAGCATTGTGGAGACAGGACCCTGGGTGACAGTCCAGAAGTCGATGTATGCTGCGAACATTACAACAGGCACGAGCAAGTTTCTGTCTCGCACAAGCAGACTTACGGCATATCCCAAACTGCACGCCGCTGACATTATTGCGAGCTGCATCGGCACGCGCAGAATACTCGAGTATGCGCCCACAATGTACAGAGTTTCTCTTAACGTTGGGCTCCGGCCTATCTTTGCGCATATACCCGATTGCTTAACGATCAGAAGTCCGAACAGTGACGCTGCGGCAAGGCTGCCGACCAACAAGGCGGTCGCACCTCGCCAGTTGAGCCTCAGCCGGCTGAAGCAGTATACCATCGCAATTTGCACGGCCATGAAAGCCACCGTAGGTGCGGCCATCAGAATCATTCCTGCGATGGTAAGGATCACCGCCGCATACGGGGGTGCGAAGTGAATTAGCCCATCTATGAGGCTTATGAGTACAGGCAGGAAGGTCGCCCTAGGCACCAAAATCCAAAGGGCGGCGTAGGCGACTGCTACTACGGCCAAGCAGGCTCCAGTAGATCTCATTCGCAACGGATCATCACCTACAGGTGGGCAGTTGCACGCAGAATCCAAGTCCGATGAACAGCGGTTTTGCGTCGAGTCTTTGCGTGTAAGGCCAAACAAACGAGCTCGATGGTGAAAAGTGCCGTTAACACAAGACGCCGCAAATCACGCCTTGGTTCCCTTTCAATTCAGTCAGCAGCGGCTTCGCCCTTTTGACAGTGATTATACCACGGGGTACAATGTTCCAAAGAGTTGGTTTGTGAAAGATGAGTCATAGCTGGGTGTCACGGGGGTTGAGCTCGACCCAGAATCTACCAGATACTTGTTCAGATTCGGCACAAGGCACATCTTGCGTACGGGATTGTTTCCAGCTAGTAATCGCTGTGCCGGAGTCGTTATTGGGATCGGGGAGGAAATGAGCAAAATTCGAGTGGTGATCGCAGACGACGAAGCCATTATTCGTATGGACCTCAAGACCATATTGGAAGAGATGGGTCATGAGGTTGTCGGTGAGGCAGCAGATGGTGCGAAAGCGGTCGAGATAACCAGGGTCGTCAGACCGGACGTCGTAATCATGGACATAAAAATGCCCGTTCTCGACGGTCTTGACGCAGCCAAGATAATCTCGGAAGAGAAAATAGCTCCTGTTGTGCTGCTTACTGCGTATTCGGATAAGGAGTTGGTCGAAAGAGCCAAGGATGCCGGAGTCTTCGGCTACTTGGTGAAACCTTTCCAGGAATCGGATCTTCTTCCCGCTATAGAAATAGCAATCTCGCGCTATCTCGAAATGCAGGAGCTTGAATCTACGGTTAGCAACTTGGAGGAAAAGCTGGAGACGCGCAAGCTGGTCGATCGCGCGAAAGGCATATTGATGGACAAATACAAAATATCTGAGGCTGAGGCTTTCCGTCGTATTCAGCAGCAGAGCATGAACCAGCGGCGTCCCATGAAAGAGATAGCGCAGGCGATAATCATTGCTAACGAGGTTTAGGCAAAAGCCTGCGGTTTTTGAGTCGGAAGTGCAAAGCTTTTGAGGAACACAAACCGTGAGCCCCTGGAGAGCACGCAGCGCAAGTGAACAAGAAGCAACCGCAGCGACGCTTAGGGAGCTTCCGCCAGAGCAGGAGCTGGAAGCCTTGCGTGTGCGCGTGGCCGACCTGGAGAAGCGAATTGCAGAAGCAACCCTGGAAGCCGATGCACTTCGAGAAATTGGTCAGGCAATCGGTTCTATGCTCAACATCGATGAAATGCTTCGCCAGGTGGCGGAGATTGTCGTAAAGGTCACCGGAACCGATTTGTGCCTGATCTATCTTCTCGACGAAACGGGCAAGGAGCTCGTCCTGCGCGGCGCAAGCGGAGACACCAAGAATGTGGTCGGTAAAATCAGGCTGAAGGTGGGCGAGGGGATTACCGGCTGGGTTGCCCAACAGGGTACCCACGTTGTGCTACCTAGGGAAGCCTGGCGCGACTCAAGGTTCAAACGCGTTCCTCTGTCTCAGGACAGCTATCACTCTATGCTTTCCGTTCCCCTGCGCGGACAGAACGGCCTTGTGGGTGTGATTAACGTGCGCACGGATCCACCTCACGAATACACAAGGGTTCAGATAAGCTTGTTGGATTCGATAGCTCGCCAAGTGGGTGGAGCTGTCGAAAACTATAATACCTACCGCAGAGTCGAGCAGAGAGCATCGCGCTTGTCGACCCTTTCGGAGATCAGCCGCAGGATAACTTCTGATATGTACCTAGAGGAGATACTGCAGCTGATCGTTGCCATGACCGCTGAGACCATGAACTTCAAAATATGCTCGATTATGCTGCTCGACGAATCGAAGCAGGAACTGGTGATCAAGGCGACACAGTCGAAAAGCCGCGCCTACACCAAGAAACCGAATGTTAAGTTGACGGAGTCGGTTGCCGGCAGAGCCGTGTTGGAGCGCCGGCCGATAACGATTCGCGACGTTCGCAAGACACCCGGCTATCAGTACCCGGACGTGGCTCGCAGGGAAGGATTGTGTTCTCTTATTTCGCTGCCGTTGATGGTGAAAAACGAGATAATCGGCGTGCTTAACTGCTATACAGGTACGCCGCACGAGTTCACAGACGAGGAGATCAACCTGTGCACGGCGGTGGCAAACCAGGCTGCCATATCCATCCAGAACGCACGTCTGTTGGTGCAGACTGCCGTGCTCCAAGAGATGCACCACCGGGTTAAGAACAGCCTTCAGACGATCGCAAGTCTTTTGCGCCTGCAGCTGAAAGTCGGCAAAGTCGATTCACTCGAAAAAGCTCTGACTCAGAGTATCAATCGCATTCAGTCTATTGCCTCGGTCCACGAGTTGCTTTCAAGTGAAAACCTGGACGATGTACCCATAAGACGACTTGCTGAGACGATTTTGTCCGGGACCGTCCGCAGTCTGTTGCCCGAAGACAGCAGTGTGAGGCTTTCAGTTGAGGGTGAAGATTTCCTTCTCCCGAGCGGTCAGGCTACCTACGTGGCGCTCATTCTGAATGAGCTGCTGCAGAACGCCGTCGAGCACGGACTCAAAGGCTCGGTCGGGTCTGAGCTCAGTATAAGGATCTCTCGGGACGAGGACAACGTCGTGATCGAGGTCATCAACGACGGTGACCCCCTTCCACCGGATTTCGACGTCCGCAGCCACCGCAAGTTGGGGTTGCGCATCGTTGAGAGTTTGGTCCGCGACAACCTGCTTGGGGATTTCACCGTCAAGACCGAGAACGGGTGCACCAGAGCAGCAGTTGTATTTCCCAGATAGGCCGCATTTTCTGCACTGTGCACCCGTTGGAGGCGTGGAGATTTCCTATCTCACTTCTTAGCGGCGGCGAATCTGGCGGCAACATTGCTCCAGTTTACCAGGTTCCACCAAGCTTCGATCCAGTCTGCTCTCCTATTTTGGTACTTGAGATAATAGGCGTGTTCCCATACGTCAATGACCAGTAGGGGCACCAACCCCATTACCGTCTGTTTCTGATGGTTCTCGATGTTGGTTATGTAGAGCTTCTTGAATTGCTCACTCCAGCCAAGCACGGTCCAACCGCTTCCCTCAACAGCGGCAGCGGCTGCGCTGAACTGTTTCTTGAAGTTATCAAAGCTGCCGAAGTCTTTTTCTATCTGAGCGGCTAGTTCGCCGGAGGGTTCGCCTCCCGCATTGGGAGCCATGTTTTCCCAAAATACGGTGTGAAGTTCGTTGCCGGAGGCGTGAAACGCAAGCTGCCTTTCCCAATGTTGAATGAGCCCGAAATCGCCCGACTGACGCGCCGCAGCAAGCATTTCCTCAGCCTTATTCTGCCCTGCCACATAGGCAGCGTGATGCTTGTCGTGGTGCAGCTTCACGGTTGCTTCATCATAGTAAGGTTCGAGTGCGTTATAGTCGTAGGGTAAGGGTGGTAGTTCGTGTGCCATCAGTCTCCTCCTTTGTCGTATTGTGTATATTGATTCTGTGATACCCAATACTTGCACGAATCAATCCTTGTGGAGATTACGGGTTCTGCGATCGAGTGAAGGGAACAATGTGGGCGACAGATAAGTTGGCAAGAGGTAAACAATTAAGCCAAAAGGAGAGGGTCGGCAAAGATGAAAAAACTTAGTGTTCTTCTCATCGCCCTGTCAGTGCTGGTGTCGACAGCTTGCGGAGCAGTCACACTGACCTATGTTGATCTCGTCAAGAGACTGACGGATTTGGAAGGTTTGTCGGTGCTGCCTCTGCCAGGCGAGTATTGTAAGCAGTGGTCGAGCTACGACCGAGCCAGCAAGTATGATGAGACAACCGGCAAGTATGTGGCGTGGGACGCCAACGGCGACGGACACGGCATCATCCGTCGGGAGGACAACCTGCAGGTATTCGCGGAGATAGAAGGTCCAGGCTGCATATGGCGCATATGGTCGGCAGATCCAGAAAACGGTCGAGTTATCATTTACCTCGACGGATCAGACAAGCCGGCCGTAGATCTGCCGTTCAAGGCGTATTTCGATCGCAAACACCGGCCATTTGTGTATCCTGCGTTGGTTCACTACGCCTCGTCGGGCGCCAATTGTTATGTGCCGATTCCTTTTCAGAAGTCTTGTAAGATCGTTGCGGAAAATGGCTGGGGGGCTTATTACCACTTCACATATTCGGTCTTTCCCAAAGACACCGTCGTGCCTACGTTCACCAGGTCGCTTCCAGGCGAAGCGCTGGTGGCATTGGAGGAAGCGAACCGCAAACTGACTGAGGGTCTCGGCACGGATCCGGCAGGGGTGCGTCCGGGTTCGATAACTATCGGCAAACAGCTTTCCGTATCCCCAGGAAAAACCGCTGTTGCTGCACAGATAAGGGGTCCGCGAGCAATTACCGCGATTAAGGTGAAGGTGGACAAAAGCATCGCGGACGCTGCGTGGTCCAGGCTGCGAGAGCTGGTTCTGAAGATTACCTGGGACGATGACAAGAAACCCAGCGTTTGGTGCCCACTTGGCGATTTCTTCGGTACTGCTCCTGGGATCAACTACTACAAGTCTCTACCTCTGGGAATGACCGAGGACGGCTTCTACTGCTACTGGTATATGCCGTTCGCGAAGAAGGCACGGGTCGAATTGATCAATGAAGGCAAGGACACGGCAAATCTGGAAATCAGTATCACACATGCTCCTCTCACCAAGCCTATCGAGCAGCTGGGCAGATTCCATGCTAAGTGGCACCGGGACGCATTCTTGCCGAAGGAACCGGAACGATGGATCGATTGGACAATGTTGAAGACCACCGGCTTGGGCCGCTACTGCGGTGTTATGCTCCACGTGTGGAACCCGAGGGGCGGATGGTGGGGCGAAGGCGATGAGAAGTTCTTCGTCGACGGCGAGAAGTTCCCGTCCACTATCGGCACCGGCTCTGAGGATTATTTCGGCTACGCTTGGTGCAACCCACAGCTTTTCCAGAACGCCTATCACAATCAGACATTCAACCAGAACTCAAACGCTGGCAACGTCTCCGTGAACCGCTGGCATATTACAGACAATGTCCCGTTCCACAGTTCAATCGAGGCATGCATAGAGAAATACTATCCCAACGACCGTCCAACGCTCTATGCTGCCGTAGCCTACTGGTACCAGGCTGCTGGTCAGGAGGACCCTTACGAGGAAGTGCCAGTGAGCGAGCGGGTCGGATACTTCGAATTCGTGCCGTATGTTGTGCAGGGTGCAATCGAGGGAGAAAAGATGCGCGTGCTGTCCTGTTCGGCCGGACAAACCTCTGTCCAGGAGACGGGAGGTTTCGAAGGAGGAGAGTGGAGTGGTTACGCACACCTGTGGTGGACAGGTGCCTCCCCCGGAGCCAAACTGGACTTAGCACTTAGAGTGAGGCAGGCTGGCACCTATGCACTGAAAGCTCGGCTCACCAAGGCACCGGATTACGGTATCGTCCAGTTCTACTTGGACGGTCAGAAGTTGGGTGAAACTATAGACCTTTACGCTGAGAAAGTTATACCTACGGACGAAATAACACTCGGAACCATGCAGCTCGCTGCCGGAGAGCACAAGCTCACGGTTGAAATAGTGGGGGCAAACGAGAAAGCCGCTAAGGCATATATGTTCGGCTTGGACTACATCAAGCTCGACAAGCAGTAGTTCCGCGATTCCAAAACTGGGCTAAGGAAGAGCACCTGGTCAGGCGCTGAGCCATTCATCCAGGTGCTCTTTCACAAATGTGTCGTCGTTCAGTTGCGGATAAGCCTTGTATACCCGGTCGATTTCCTCGCTTTGGCCTGGGCTGAGCGTCTCGTTAGGATTCAGGCACCATATTCCTTCGAGCAGGCCCTGTCGCCGCAGTACTTCGTGCACGCCCGCGATGCAACCCGCGAAGTCGTTCGCCGCGTCGAAAAAGGCAGCGTTGCAGTCTGTAATTTGCGCAGCCAGAGTAAGCATTTCCTTCGGTATGCTGTTACCTTGCGCTGTGATCACGTGGCACTGGTCGAGTAGCTCGACGGCTTTCTTGGTCCAAACGGACCAGTGACCCAGCAGCCCGCCGACTATTCTGCGTTCCACGAGCTTGCCGTTGACCGAAAACCGAAAGGTGGTCAGAAGATCCAACACAATGTTGTCGTCGTTTCCTGTGTAGAGGGCTACATCGTCTCTGCCGGATTCTGCAGCGGCACGTACGACATCGAGCGTCTGGTAGCGGTTGAACGGCGCAATTTTGATCGCTACGACGTTTTCAATATCTAGAAATCTTCTCCAGAACGTATATGACAGTTTCGGTCCGCCGACAGCTTTCTGCAGATAGAAGCCCACCAGTGGAATGACTTCTGCTACCGCCTTGCAGTGATCGATGAGTTCGTCTTCCGATGCATCGCTCATTGCGGCGAGGCTCAGAAGGCCCGCGTGATAGCCCAACTCGCACAGCTTCTGAGCTTCCTTGAGGGCTTGGGGAGTTCGGCCGCAGATGCCTCCTATTCGAATCAAAGGTGCGCTCGTATCCGACGAACCACTGTTAACGCCTCTTGCACGCAGTGCGTCCAGTCTGTCCATTTCATCCTTACCAAGCTCCAGTAGCGGTTCGAATAGACCGATTTTGGGGTCTCGAATCGCGAACTGCGTGGTGTGAACGCCGATGGCTATTCCGCCTGCGCCGGCTGCGGCGTAGTATCGCCAAAGAGCTCGCTGACGTCGTTCGTTCAGATTTCGGCTAGCCGTAAGCGCGAGAGGGCTGGCGGGAATCACAGTGCCTCTGCGCAGCACTTCCCAAGGAGTCATTCTGACTGTGCTTACAGACTGCTCCATTTCAAAACTTACCGTCCCTCGTTTCGAAATGAGTGGGTTTGCCCAGTGTTTCCCCGCCCGACATAATCCATGCGGCTATCCACTCGATAAGTCTTCGAACCGGCACGCGGGGATAACCGAACAGCTTATGCCCCAACTGACCGTTCGAGAGCAGAGCGTCTGGAGCTTCTGCGCCAGTAAAGATAGGTCGACGGCCCATGAGTTCGCCGAAAAGCTCTGCTGTTCGCCTCACGCTTATTATCTCTGGTCCAGCAATGTTAACCACGAAAGGCGGGCTTGAAGCCTTAGCGAGTGTCTGGAGCGCCATGGCGTTGGCATCTGCCTGCCAAATCACATTCGCGGTTCCCATAGTTACATCAACTGGTTCACCCGCCCACACCTTCTGGGCGATGTCCACCAGCACGCCGTATCGCAGCTCATTCGAATAGTTCAGGCGCACTATGCTAACCGGGGTGCCGCACGACCGACTGAAGTGTTCGAAAACACGCTCTCGAGCAAGTGCGCTCCAGGCGTATTCACCTTCAGGTTTTGGCTCGTCGGTTTCGACGGATCCGCCAGACCACACAGGCACTAATCCGTAGACGTTGCCCGTTGAGAAGGCTGTTATTCGGCTGTTGCTGAACTTGCGGCAAACTTGTCCAGGCAGGTAAGCATTCAACGCCCAGGTGAGAGCCTGGTTTTCGCTGGAACCGAACTTCATTCCCACCATATAAACAACATTGGGGGCATCCGGCAATGAATTCAGCTGCGTTTCGTCGAGCAAATCGCACTTGATTGTCTCGACTCCGACTTGCTCGAGCTTGTTCGACTGTTCCGGCGATGGAAACAGGTCAACACCGATGACCCGACGGTTTTTCCCGGCTTCTTCGAAAGCTCGCTTCGCCATACGAGCCAGGCTGGGACCCATCTTGCCTCCGCAGCCGAGCACAATCAGGTCACCGTCTAGTGCAGCAAGGGTTTCAACTACACCCGGAGTCGGTCGACTGATCATTTCCTCCAGTTGTTCCACAGACGTTATCTCATCCATACTTCCAATACTCCTCTGAGAGATTTTCGGCGAGGACTAGAACTTGTGTGTCAGTTTCGTTCGAGAGAGGTCTTGTGCGGTGAGCCTGTCCGCAGGCAGCGGAGTACCATTCCTGCTCAGCGTACCGCCGTCCACCAAAGCGGCGGCTTCAACGGCCCGACCGTTCGTGCGCACGTACACTGCCAGAGCATCCGCCTCGAAGTCCGAAAACCGGAACCTGCCTCGCTTAGATGCTTGCAGGAAGTAATCTCTTCTGCCGTCGGCAAACTGGATTTCAAGGCCTGTGGCAAAGGAGCCGTCCTCCGATGTCACCGATGCCGCACGGATCTGCTTGATCGGACAAGAAGTTCCTTTCGGCGTTGGATACAGAACGTATGCCATATAGGTGGTTCCGACTGCTCGCTTCGAGAATACCGCCGTGGGTATAGGTCTGCACTTGTAAACGGTCGTCTGTCCTGCGGGCATCCATCCTTGCACAACAGGTTGTTCTTGACCCGAGACTATTATTGTGCTGAGCCCGTCGCTTGGCACCGGGATTATCGACAAGTTGGCGGCGTCTTTATTGGTTGTAGTGACGCCCTGACTCGACGGGTCCACAGCCGCTCCGTCCGCATCCAGGTGAAACAAGCTTTCGTAGAGGTGTTCTGTGTCATCCGCCGGCGACAGGAAATCGGTAATTATCCAGTATTCAGGTTTCACGAAGAATATATGCCGGGTGTGCGTCACCGCTGTCTCGTTTTCTGGGCCATAGCGCTTGTCATAGGTGCCGGCGGCGTAGTCGAATCGCGGGTTCGACGCCCACTTGTTCGGCAATGGTTTCGAAACTACGTAACCGTCGCGCGACTTATTTGCTCGGTGTTGTTCTTTTCCGTCTACCATGACGGTGTTGTGTGCCCGGGTAGAAAGCACATATTTGCGCCATTGAGAGTTATCGTAAGCATAATTGCCCGGGTCGACCACGTGGTACTTGCCGTGCGCATGCAGGACGATGGACAACGCGTCCTCGTGCTGATGGCCATAGCCATACGGTCCCGCATCCATCATCAAATAAAGTGCATCCTTGTCCCAACCGGAGCGCATTACGAGCTGTCCCGCAAATGGTAGTGCGACCGATGTGAAACTCGGAGGCGCTCCTTCTCTGCCATCGGTCGATATCCACTGGAAGTCCTTGCGTTTAGGAAACAGCTCGAATGCGCGGGTTAGGGACGCCTTGACGTTGATGCGTCCTCCGTCATTGATATCTGGAAGTGTGCGATCAGGCATGCACACTTTCAGGTTGTAGTCGTACATCTTCTCCAATTTGGCTATGTAGTCGTATGGCATATCGATGTCGTTTAAACGGGCTATTTCGTAAGCGCGCAGAAAGTTCAGAAGGCTTACCTGGTGGTATCCAGTTGTGAGTTCTATCTGTGCTCCGTCAGGGTAGACTTGCCTATCAAGCTCTGCATACAAGCGCTCTGTGGCGGTTCTGCGCCAATCGGAAGCCTCTTTGAATTCCGGGAACAACACGCCCACGTGCATCAATCCATTGGACTCCATTGTAAGCCAGTTTCCGCCAGTGTGCCACTTCATAAGTTGCCGAGCGTGTTCTACGAAGGACTTCACCATAGTAACCACGGCGTCGTCATTGAAAGACGGCGACGTAAGGAACAGGAAAAACGCTTCGGGCCAAGACGTGCTGCAGCGGATTCCTTGCTCTATAGTCCGCCAGGTATAGGTTTCGTTGCCGGAGGTTTCGGTCGGAACGGGGTTCTTTCTCACCCAGTCCGTCATCTGGTAAACGAACTCTTGAGCATATTTCTCCTCGCCGGTCGCCCAGTACGCTCTACCTAGCGTTACCCAGAACGGATGACGATTGAGCTGCCAAGGCCACTCTTTGTAGTTAATAGGATTGAGATTCCAATCGATTTCGCCTTCGAACTTGTGGTATACGCCCACACTCGGCAGTTCGCGGTTGAGGATTCTGTCTGCCTCGGAAGTATCAACGTTTTCCGGACGCTTCTCGTGCTTGGGTCGAGAGTGTGGGTCGAAATACCAAACCGGTTTGGTACGCCTTCTCAAGTATTCAGCGAATTCGTGTCTCGCCGCCGCGTAATCACCTGCCTTGACCGCTTTCTCTACTTTTTCCAGCCCAGGGTACCCGGGGATCAACATGGAAAAGAACTCTTCGTCAGTGAGCCGCGGCCCGAAGTCGGCGGCGGCTGAGGTCGTAAGTCCGATTAGCGCGAGCATGAGCATAGGTCCCATTGCATAGTCCCCTTTATTGCATAGATATCTACTCCGCACGAGAAATAGACTGTGCCGCTCGGTCCCACGGCGACATTCGCTACTTTGCCGGGTGCTTGTGCCAGCGTCCTGCATCTGCCCGTGCGCATATTCAGTGCCACGACCGACCTGTCGCTTCCGTAGTAAAGGTATCCATCTCCGGGAAACGACACAGATGCACAGCTCAGATTGGGTACATCCACCGGCAGGCTCTGAAGAAACTTCCTGGTGCGAGTATTGAAAAACCTGATCTTCCCGTTCACGGACACAGCGACCCGCTTGGTGACAGGATCATAGCACAGTGGTCGGACGTTGACGGCTCCCTCGATTTCTTCTTGAAACACTGTCCTCTTGGTCGCCGGATCCACTATACCGAAGCGCGCGTATTCGCCCTGCTTGTTCGGTAGTCCGTTAGCCGCAAGCGAACTACCCACATACAAAACCGACTCGCCCACCACTACACCGCTCACGGCCTGCTCGCCAAGGGGATTTTCGATGAGCTCGGTCTCGCCGGTAGAGGGCTCAGTAATGGCCACCGCACCCCCATAGGTTCCGTATTTAGCCATCCACCCAGAGTAAAGCCTGCCGTCAGGACCCACCTGCACGCCCGCTATCGGCCTAATATAACCTTTGGCTCCAAGGGACGCTATCACTCGTGGGTTCACATGGTCGATTTGGTTCCACGGCTTGGCGGGATCGTAGCAGATAATGTCGCCGCCTGCGTAGGCAACGCAGTAGACTCTGCCGTTTAGGAACGCGACGTCGTATACTTCGCCTCCGGCGTCGCAGACTGTGCTTGTATTTTCGAACCGCCCGGTTGCCGGATCCAACCAGAAAAGCGTTTGTCCAAAATGCGGGCCTCCCCACAGGATGCCACTTGGGTCGGCTCTCAAGAACAGCGTCGGTCTGGGTCCGGATTCTGCAGGTATGCGTCTCAATTCGGCTTTCTTGGTGCCCGGCTTGACCACTATGTAGTCTTGCCCCCGAACTCCCAGCAGCCAGCCATCTTTTGTGCAGAGGGAGACGCCTTGGAACCGGGGTTCGACTTCACCGACAAATTCAAGAGCGCTGCCGCCCTTTCTGAACCTGTAGAATCTGTTCGCCTGACGAATGAAAAGCGTGTCTCGAGTGGTCATCTCGGGTACTACGGACCAGGCGCCTTTGTCGTCGGCAGGAATTGGAAACGGGGGATTGACAGGTCGGAGGTCGCGGTCAAACACCTGAGAACCTACAATGAAGCACTCATCCCACGTCACGCCACTCACCGCGTTCGCAAGGTGGTCTGGCGGGGAGCTGTAGGTTTTGCTCGAGGGGTCGTATATCAGTGAAACTGGTTTTTCCTGGATATAATGGCAGAATATCCGGCCGTCAGGCAGCGCGGACACGTTCCGACAGTAAAGATTCGGTGGCGCACCGGCACCGCAGTCCTCGACTTCACAGGTGCTCAAGTTGAGTGCGCCGAGCTTTCCGCCGGGATATGTGCCGCCGTATACGCGGCCGTCACCGCCCAACGCCAGGTTCCAAATGTAGCCCTCACCAGGGAACTTGGTGACATTTGTGAACTCCATCTTTTTGAGATCGAAGATCATGAAAGCACCATCGTAGAATGTTCCAACTACCAATCGATCGCCCGGGACTTCCATCAGCGCCCAAGACCCCGAGCCCGCAGGTGCGCGAAATACCTCAGCCGTATCCTTTTCGAAGTCGACGAAGATGAGCTCGCACCCCGTGTCTTCGTTCATGTTGGTCAGTACTAGCCTTTCTCTGCCGTCGCGTCTGTCCACCACAGGGCACTTGGCGAGTACGTTCTTTGCCCTGCACGGTTGACCGAGATGTATCAAGTCGGCCTGTGCTTCTCCTGCCGTGAGTACTGCGGCGCAAGCAAGGAAAGTGAGCATAGTGTCCTCCTGTCAGCTTTACCCAATTCTAGGTTGGCGTCTTCAGCGGGTCAACCCTTGTTGTCGTGGTGGCTTGTGTGCTAGCATTTGTCGGCAAACAAAAAATTGGGGCGAGGCCGGTATACGATGAAATATCATGTGCGAGCTCTCAAATGTGGCGAATGTATGGTGCGCAACTATATCACTTACGCTGATGTATGGGACGAGACCCCGAGTAAATTCTACTTGTATGTCTGGCTCATCGAAGGCGGCGAGCATCCTATTGTCGTGGACACAGGTCCCAAGGATTTGGAGGAGTTCAATAAGGCAACCGCAGCCTACGTGCCCGGCGGGGTAGTTCAGGCTCCTGGTGAAAGGACTCCCGAACTTCTGGCTTCGGTGGGAGTCGACCCGAAGGACGTTTCGCACGTCTTTCTCACCCACATGCACATAGACCACATTGGCTTCTACGATCTGTTTTCCAACGCGCAGCTTGTGGTGAACAAGCGAGGCTTTCTATCGGCGCTGCCGGGCGGCGTGCCAAAGGATATGATGGTGGCGCTTGCGGACCGCTGGCCCCATAGTCTGCGGTTGGTTGAAGACGAGGAAGTCCTGCCCGGAATCCGTACGTTTCATCTTGGGTGTCATTCGGAGTGCAGTCAAGGGATAGCAATTGAAACTGAGAAGGGCACCGTAGTTTTGGCAGGGGACGTTGCATATACGTTCCGAAACTTAGAAGAGAACATTCCAATCCGTGGAGCAGACTTGGACGCATGCCGCGCAGCGCTCGAACGCCTCAAGAAAGAGGGTGACATTGTTATACCGGGGCACGACCCGGCCGTTATGGAACGTTTTCCGGGCGGGATAATCGCGTGAACTACAGAGCAATAGATCGACCCAGTTTAGCTAGTGGGCTAGGGCGGACTTCACCCTTGCCACAAGTCCGGATCGCGCCTTGTTGCTTCAAGTGCGGCTAAGCCGTCTTCGTAGTGGTCGACCTCATATCCGTGGGATTCCAGTGTGTGTTGAATCAGTTTTGCAATGTCGATTTCATCTTCCACTAAAGCGATTCTAGCACCCAAAGCCGATCACCAACCCTTTCCTGCCAGAGTTTTGTTCAATCGCATTAGATTGTAACTGAGATTTGTTAGGAGATTGTTTGGGTAGCGTGCGGCTATCGTTAATTTGGCGTTTTTGCCAAGAACCTGAGCTCCAGCACGAGTCTCGTGTTAATCTGTGGGCATTACACATGTTAGCTGCGTGTAAGAATCGCCGGGTAAGCTTATTGGCGGTAACAGAACTTTTCGTCTGTCGACCTCACTGGCTTCCAGCGACAAGCGGCAGCGAAACAGTTCAAAAACTCAAAAACGCCAAGGAGGTAAAAGCTTTGAAGACAATCCTGACAATTCTTCTCGGGATAACATGTGCGGCTGTTGCGCAGACCCAGACGCCCAATGATGTTCCACCTGGGCACTGGGCGTACGACGCAGTAAGGAGCTTGATCGAGAGGGGGTATCTAGAGGGTTATCAGGACGGCAGTTTCCTGGGTAAGCGGCCGATGACGCGTTATGAAATGGCGGTTCTCATAAAGAGAATTATCGATGATATTTCCTCTCAAATTGAGGATGTGCGGAACCAACTCCAGCAGTCTACGGCGGCCTCACAGAAGTCCATTGGGGAACCCGAACCCGAGCATCGATCGGCGGTGGATAGTGCGGACCTTGCCAAGTTGCAGAAACTAATAGAGGAATTCAAGCCTGAACTGGCTGTAATAGGCGCGCGCTTGGATCAGATAGGAGCCGCTATGGAGCAGCTAGACCTAAGGTTGAGCAACGTGGAAGGTATAGTTGCCGACCCAGAAGGCGCGTTTGAGGCGGTCAAGACCGACGTGTCCAAGCTTAAGAAAGTGACTGTGGGTGGTTACGTTCAAGCACGATTCAACCTCTTCAGGAATGATCCGGACAAGTCAGATGCCGGCACTGAGCCGACCGACAACTTCAGCATCCGGCGCGCCAGGTTGAAGATCACCGCTAAGCCTACTAACAGCAGTTCCGTGGTACTCCAGGTCGACGCGGGGCAGGGGGCAAAAGGCGATTCCGGCCCATCGGTTTCGATTAAGGATGCATACCTGGAGTACGCTTTTGCTGGCGATCCTGCACTCGGTCTGATGATCTCTATGGGCCAGATGAAGTGGCCCTTCGGCTACTCGGTGGTCGAATCATCCGGTGTGCGCGAGTGCCCGGAGAGACCACTGATCGTGCAGCGGTTATTCCCTGGTGAAAGAGACCGCGGATTTTTGGTGAGTCATCCTTTGATGCCGAAGGGAATGCTGGTGTTCAAACTTGGTGTGTTCAACGGCGTTGAAACGAAGTTCAAGTGCCCGAACAACAACAAGGCTTTGGTTGGTGGTCTGCGTGCTGCCATAGGAGAATGGGAGTTCGGTTTTTCCGGATTCCTGGGCAAGGGCATTATCGACGACAAGGGTGCGCTTTACCAACAAAACGAAGATCGTAAGACTCGCTGGGGCGTCGACTTCCAATACTACGGGATAAACAACCTGGCCCTGAAAGCTGAGTGGATAACCGGTAGAGGCACAGACGGGATAGCCAATGCCGCAGCGCTTCGAGATCGTATATCGGGTGGATGGGCTCAGCTGGCTTACAACTTACGGCGAGACACTACTTTCGTAGCACGGTGGGAGACAATGTCAGAAGACCCCAAATACGTAAAGTACGGCAGGCGCACCGCTTGGAATATAGGGTTGGTACGCTATCTTGACGACAAGACTCGTTTAAAGGTCTTCTATCAAATCAACGATGAGGAGAAAGAAGAATTCAAAAACAACAATCTAGTCTGCGAGTGGATAGCTAGTTACTAATGGGATTCTGATGGGGGAATGATTCGAGGAGGTATGAAAATAAAATGAGGACGGCAAAAAGATGGTTTGTTCTAGGTCTGATAGGAACAACGTTCTTGACGGCCGGCGCTGCCCCGAGGGGAAACCTCAAAATAGCGGGTTCTACGACTGTTCTACCGCTCTCTCAGATGTGGGCCGAAGCATATATGGCAAAGAACCCGCAGGTTTCGATCTCGGTTACCGGCGGCGGCACAGGCGTAGGGTTAAGCGGTCTGTTGAATGGCACCTGCGACATTGCGAATGCGTCGCGCGAAGCGAAGGCTAAAGAATTCGCAGCTGCACGACAAAGGAACATCAAGCTGACGGCTTTTAGGTGTGCAAAGGATGGCTTGGCAATCGTTGTGCATCCATCGAACAACATCAAGAACTTGACCCTGGTACAGCTCAAGGACATATATTCCGGAAAGGTCAAAACGTGGGACCAAGTAGGTGGAGAAACCAGGTCTGAGATTGTAGTGGTGGGTCGTGATTCGGCTTCCGGAACCTACGGTTTCTTTCAAGAAGCGGTGCTCGGCGGTGGTGCTTATCGAACCGATATGCTTAGCCAGGCTACCAACGCTGCTGTGGCACAAACCGTGGCGCAGTCCAAAAGCGCTATAGGTTACATCGGAATGGCTTACGCTTGGGACATGTCCAAGAAGGGCAAGCTGAAAGTTGTCTCCATCTCTAGGAACAAGGGTGAACCTGGCGTTTTGCCCACCGACGAAAACGTCGCCAATGGCTCGTACCCGCTGTTCAGATATTTGTATATGTACACAGCTGGCAAACCAAGCGGCGCGGCAAAGGATTTCATAAATTTCTGTCTGAGCAGCGAAGGGCAGGCACTGGTAGTAAAGTCAGGCTACATGCCGATCAAGTAGGCTCGTAGGTGCCTGTAGAGGCGGCTGGTGAAACGCCAGCCGCTTTTTTCTTGGTGCAATCTTCGTGTCGGCTTCCTGTAATCTGCAGAGCCTATCATTTACTGTGGAGTCTTTCAAGAGCAATACTGGGGGATCAATATTGGCGTCGACACCGACTACAAATACACAAGGAATCGTCTTCAAGAACCTTAGTCGCTACGAAAAGCGGAGCAGAGTGAAAGATATCGTGGCGTCAATAGTCGTGCACACCAGCGGTATTGCTGCCATAGTCGTACTTTTCTTCATTTTCGTGTTTCTGGCGAAAGACGCGCTTCCTACTTTTACTAAAGTCGGCATCTTAAAGTTTCTAATCGGCACTTCTTGGCAGCCTGAGTTCGAAAAATTCGGAATCCTGCCGCTTCTGGTTGGATCTTTGTTTGTAACATTTGGAGCTCTCGTTGTGGCTGTTCCCATAGGCATAGCTTGCGCGGTTTACATTGCCGAAGTTTCCCCGCCGTCTTTCCGAAGCTTGTTGAAGGTAATTGTTGAACTGCTCGCGGGAATACCCTCTGTAGTTTTTGGCTTTATCGGTTTGATGATACTTGCTCCCCTCGTGCAGAAGGTGTTTGAACTCCCGACTGGACTCACTGCGCTGACCGGTGCGGTAACGCTTGCGTTTATGTCCATGCCCACGATAATCTCCGTATCTGAGGATGCCATTACTGCTGTCCCGAAGTCGTATTCAGACGGTTCGCTTGCGTTGGGAGCCACCAAATGGGAGACCATCCGACACGTTGTTATTCCGTCTGCCAAAAGTGGAATCGTAGCGGCGTGTCTTCTAGGGATGGGCAGAGCAATTGGAGAAACGATGGCCGTGCTGATGGTTACTGGCAACGCGTCAATCCTGCCAAAGGGATTAGTCGGTTTACCGAACTTTTTCCTGGGACCTGTCAGGACTATGACAGCAACTATCGCTTCCGATATGGGGGAAACCGTGCAAGGTTCAACCCACTATAACGCCCTGTTCGCTATAGGTCTCACGCTTTTTGCGATCAGCTTCGCCGTCAACATGGCTGCGGACTTAATATTGAGAAGAGGGGGACTGGGCAAAGAGTGATCTCCAGAAATCAGACCGAAAAACTTGCTTTCGCTACTGTGGCTTTGGCCTCACTCGTGGTTGTCTTACCTGCGCTTGTAATAATAGGGTTCTTGGCGGCAAAGGGAGCATTCGCTATAAGTTGGTCTTTCCTGACTCAAATGCCGAAGAACGGCATGCGCGAAGGCGGCATAATGCCCGCAATCGTTGGCACGCTTTACCTTGTGGCAGGTACGCTGGTGTTCGCAGTGCCTTTAGGTGTATTTGCGGCGATATACCTCGCAGAATATGCCCCGCAAAGCACCTTGAGACGTATAGTCAGACTTTCGATAGTGAATTTAGCAGGGGTCCCTTCTGTGGTTTATGGGCTTTTCGGTTATGGACTTTTTGTGGTCACGTTGCACTTCGGTAAGAGTATCCTTGCGGGCTCGCTTACTCTGGCGTTTCTTATCTTGCCTGTAGTTATTGCTGCATCTGAAGAAGCCGTGCGAAGCGTGCCGAAATCATTCCGTGAGGGCAGTTTGGCACTTGGTGCAACCAGGTGGCAGACGATCTGGCGAGTTGTGCTGCCAAATGCGGCCGGCGGTATAATCACCGGCGTTGTAATCGGGGTCGGGCGTGCCGCTGGCGAAACTGCTCCTATTATGTTTACAGCGGCAGCATTCTTCTTGCCAAAACTACCAAGCTCACCGCTTAGTGACTGCATGGCTCTGCCCTATCACCTATATGTGGTTGCCTCAGAGATGTTTGACGCACCGCTGAGCATGCAGTGGGGAACAGCTTTGACGCTGCTCATGTTGGTTACGGCTATGAACCTTGTGGCAGCCTTGATACGTGCAAGATTTAGGAGGGCGAAATGTTGGTAAGTGTGCCGGTTTCGATTTCTGAAGCTCAGTCGCCTCAACCACGGTGGAACGCAGCAAGCGAATGTGTTTGCGGCAAGGTTGAGGTTGAGGATCTTAGCCTCTTCTACGGTACGTTCCAAGCTTTGCGAAATGTAAGTATTTCCATTCCCGAATGTGCCGTTTTAGCTTTGATAGGACCGTCGGGATGCGGCAAATCCTCATTCCTGAGGTGCATAAACAGGTTAAATGACCTTATACCCGGCGCGCGCACGACAGGCCGCGTGTTGCTTGACGGCAAGAACGTTTATGATCCGGATGTTGACGCATTTCTGCTTCGGAAACGCGTCGGTATGGTTTTCCAACAACCCAATCCATTCCCGAAGTCTATATTCGAAAACGTGGCGTACGGGCCGCGCATTCACGGCGTAAAAAACAAATCTGAGCTGGCAGACATTGTGGAGCGGAGTCTGAGACGTGCTGCACTTTGGGACGAGGTAAAAGACGACGTTTACAAACCCGCTCTGGCGCTTTCCGGCGGTCAGCAGCAGAGGCTGTGCATAGCAAGGGCTCTGGCGGTCGAGCCTGAGATACTTCTTATGGACGAACCTTGCTCGGCGCTAGATCCGATATCGACTGGTCGGATAGAAGAATTGATATGCTCGCTGAAGGAAGACTATACAATAGTGATTGTCACCCACAATATGCAGCAGGCGTCGAGAATATCGGACTACACCGGATTCTTTCTGATGGGTGAACTCATTGAGTTTGGTGAATCAGCCCAGATATTCACACGCCCCAAGGATAAGCGCACTGAAGACTACGTCACCGGTCGGTTCGGGTAGTGTCGTTTTTACTTGCTGCTTGCTTTCTTGAATGCATGAGAGTTGCCTTCCATATGGCAAGAGGCGCAAGTGGCATCGGGGGCAGCGTCAGGCGCGTGTGATTTCAAGTCCTTTATTGCCTCTGTGTCGCCGAGTTTCATCGTGTGACAGCCGAGGCACAAGTCGTTCACAGGAGATCGCAGTTGCTTGGGTCCCTTGACGTTAACGCCGTGGGCCTCGTGACACGATGTGCACTTTTGTCCGCCTGCCTCGTGCTTGCTTCCCAAAAACGTGTTGTATTGGGAGTTCGCGGCTCCTACTGCCGGATCTTTCAGCTTGAAATGCTTGGTCAGATCATCGCCGGGTACGAAGGTAGGAGAATAGGCGTATTTACCGGAGAGATCCGTTCCGACCGCGTGACACTGGCCGCATACCATATTCAGGTGTTTCTGGTCGAGGTTCTTTAGACTGACGATATCTTTCGGATCCTGGCTGTCGGCATGGGCGGCTCCGGGGCCGTGGCATGCCTCGCAGCCGACTCCCATCTCAGTCCACTTTTTAGACTCGGGGTCGAGATTGGTAACGTGGCAACCAACACACTGGGTCAATCCGTCGACTGCTTGCTGTTTCACCCACTTTTTCTCTTTGACCAGCCACTTGGCAGGCAGAACTCGGAAATTCTTGTCCAAATAATTCTGATACACTTTACCCGAACCGAGGACATACTTGATGTCCGCTTTCTTTATCGGAGCATCAGGACCGAACACCGCGACAATCGATTTGGGATTCTTTGCGGCGTCGAACATCGCTCGGCTGTGCAAAGTGTTCGCATGTGACTTGATGATTTCGGGGTGAGTGTCTTCGTGGCATACAGCGCAGTCTTCGCTTCCTACGTATTTAGCGGCCCTTTTTGCCGATACGCCCGCCGTTCCCACCCATACTATCGTCAATAGAAGTCCTATGAACGCGATAACCCTGACTCTGCTGACCAAGACCTTTCTCCTAGTCTGAAAATGTACCGACCGCCTGCCTTTTACTTAGTAGATTATAGACGCAGGACCTTGCGACCTCTTTTTGCTTCGCTTTCTAGCTTTCTAAAGCGCACTCAATCCGTTCAAAAGCCGCTCCAGGTTACGGGCGACCGATTCGACCGCACTTATTGCTCGGCGATAATCCATCCGTGTTGGTCCCATCACGCCCACTGTGCCTGCGATCTTGCCGCCGACGCGATACTTGGCACCTACGAAGCTGCATTCAACCATTTCTTCGACGGGATTCTCGCGTCCAATAAGCACAGTGACCTCTGGGCCCATAACCGACGAAAACAACTTATACAGGGCTCGCCGCTGGTCGAGGATGGAAAGCACAGCTTCCAAGCGTTCGGGGTTCTTGAACTCAGGCTGCTGCATCATATAGCTCGTACCGCTGAAATGGATGTCAACTTCCTCTTCAGCCTCAGCCTGGTTTACAATGAGCTGCACGATTTGTTTCGCCAAGTCGGTGACATTGCGCGGTGCTTCTGGATCCCCTTCGATCGGTGCCGCTGACAGAGAAGACACCTCGAAACCACTGAGCTTCGCCGTCAGGTAGTTCGTCGCCTTGATGGGGTCGAAAACACAGGTTTCTTGTGCCATATCCAGAATCTCGTGGATCACGCGCCCGTTATCCAAGACTATAACCGCCAGTACTTTCTTGCGCCCAACCTTTACTACGCTCACGTGCTGGACCGCAGCTTCCTTGACCTTTGGCTGACTGGCAACTGACGTGTAGCGGGCCAGGTCCGCGAGTATTCGGCACGTGTGTTCGAGAAGCAGTTCGACTTCTGCGGTGCGAAGAGCGAGCAGCCTTCGTGCACGCTGCGCTTCGGCATAGGGTAGCACTGCAGCGTCCATCAACCGGTCGACATAGAACCTGTATCCGAGATCGGAGGGTATTCGTCCGGCGGATGTATGTGGTTGGCGCAGATAGCCCATTTCGGAGAGCTCAGCCATCTCGTTCCTAATGGTGGCCGACCTCACTCCCAATTGGTGGCGCCCTGCAATCAAATGTGATCCCACAGGCTCCGCCGTCGAAACATACTCGTCAACGACGGCCTTCAGAATCTGTTGCTTTCGTTGGTCAAGCGGATGCAGATGCAGCATGCTCGTTACAACGTATCTCCTGTCGGATGGTGTACAGCGAGGCAAACTGCTCCAATTTCATCGTACCATCCACCCTACTGCGTGTCAAGAAGGGCTGCTCGGTCTGGGTGTCTTCGCCTGACAGGAGCCGTGCGGTGTTGAATGTTTGTAATATTATGATGATTGCTACTGCGTTCGACACTGCGATATACTTGTCGACGCGATGAGCTTGTTGGTAGCCGACAACGCTGGAATACCTAGGCGCCTTTTGGCGGCGTGCGCTGTGCTGCTGCCGGTATTGGTTATCTCACTTGTTTCAGATGTCGCCTACGGGGAAAGAAGTATACCTTTCTCGAGTGTTGCCAAAGTAGCTTTGGCCTCGTTGCCCTTAGTTCCAGACTCGATTGCTGCTCGCGCCTCGGAGTTGGACCGCACTATCATTTGGGATATCAGAGCGCCTCGCGCACTACTGGCGGTGCTGGTGGGCTGCATGCTGGCTGTTGCCGGCGCAGCGCTGCAGGGCCTGTTGTTGAATCCGCTGGCTGATCCCTACACAGTCGGGGTGTCGTCCGGCGCAGCTTTGGGAGCGGGCGTGGCTACTTTGATGGGCTTACAGGCTTTTGCAGGCGGATATGGGGTGCCCATTGTTTCCTTCGCATTTGCAATGGGGGCTATGCTGCTTGTCTACGCACTCGCCAGATCATCGGGCAGGGTGTCGATACATTCTTTTCTCTTGGCAGGCATAGTTGTTGGCTCTTTCCTCTGGGCGCTGCTCAGTTTCGTTCTGGCGATTGCAGCAGGTGACCCCGCGGAGGCGCAGTCAAAAATCATCGCTTGGCTTCTGGGTTCGTTCGATGCTCCTGATCCTTGGGGCTATGTGAGGGTCGCGTCGCCATTTGCAGTGTTCGGGGTTCTGTCGCTGTATAGTTTTGCCCGTGACCTGAACCTATTTTCCACGGGCGAAGAATCTGCGCAGCACCTGGGCGTGGAG
The DNA here is from genome assembly GCA_029907315.1 of Armatimonadota bacterium. Lineage (GTDB taxonomy): Bacteria > Armatimonadota > UBA5829 > UBA5829 > UBA5829 > CALJES01. The sequence goes on from JARYME010000021.1 coordinate 35,982, forward strand.
CCTGAGAACCTCAAGGCAATAATCGTCTCAATATGTTCGCTTGTGACGGCGGCTGCAGTGTCCGCCAGCGGGATCATCGGGTTCGTCGGCTTGGTTGTCCCGCACATCTGCCGGAGGCTTTTCGGGGCTGATCACAGGGTCCTGATACCGTCTGCGGCCCTCGCAGGCGGTGCGCTTACTGTACTTGCCGATCTTGCATCACGCGCGCTGCTGCCTCCCAGCGGATTGCCGGTAGGAGTAGTGACGGCTATGTTGGGAGCGCCGTTTTTCCTGTACTTGCTGAGAACGTCCAGACCGTAGCGAGGCATCTTTGGGTTCACCAATGACGCAAATCCTTACAACCGTGCAGGGGCTGATATTTACTTCACGCGCCTCACGGTTCCTGGCTTTCCTAACTGGCCGGTGACCTCAAAGCGGACATCCAAGAAACGTTCGACCACTGAGATGTTGGTTACCAGGTGCTGTGTGACTTCGCACGTAGTGAACTGAGACAGACCATCCGCAAGGGCCATGGGGATAATCAGCTGGTCGGACAGATGCTTGTCGAGTGCCGCCAGCGATTCGTGGTAGGCTTTGAACTCTTCGCAGGCGTCTTTTGCTACGTCTTCTGCTCTCTTTTTCAGTTCACCCAGAGATTGGAATCCGCCGATGGCTCCGTCGCTTTTCGCGTCTATGAAAAATAATGTCCCCTTGCCGCGGGATGGATAATTGAGAAGCTCCGTACGATTCGGAACCACGCCGAGACTACGTAGGTGCGCGAGACCGGCATTGAGCTGGCGTTCGGCGATAGACGGATGCAGGTTTGAAATTGCCGAAACCAACTCCACGTTCCACCGAGAAGTGGGACCAAGCAGTGAAACGGCTTGTAGGGATTCAATCGGCTGAATCTCTGCAACCACTTCGCCGCCGCCGGCTGGATAGTAACCGGCGCGCTGCATCTGATACCGGCACTGGAGTCCCATCCGGCTTACGGCAGGCAGAAACGTTCGGCTGATGTAGTCTGAGCTGGGCGAAAAAGGGACATGAGTGCCTCCCTTCAAGACTATTTTGCTGCGTTTGCCTGCAAAGACCAGCGGCCAGAGTATCGTTTGGAATATAAGATTTACCGACCCGGCTGAGGCTCGGTTTTCGGATACGTCAAACTCGTAGTAACCCGGCTTGATTTTGCCTGGTCGGAAGACTATTCGAGTGGAACCTACCTCTGCACCTTCCAGCGCGCCGCTGCAAATCTCGGCAGTAGCCAGTGCGCTTGTTAGGTGTTGGGGGCGAAGTCCAGGCTTATCGCGTCGGGCCCTGATGTTCTCTATCGTGATGGAGGTACCTGTCAGGGCTGCGAGCGACAGACTTGTTCTTAGTATTTGCCCACCGCCTTCTCCGAAGCTTCCGTCAATGACCAGCATCTTGCAGCGTGTAACGCTCCTTGTTACAGATCAGGGTTCTGCTGAGAAACTGTGCCGGGTGTCTTGAGCTCCCCGGATTCAAGACGGATGACCGGCGTGGGCTTCCGGACATA